>NZ_DDAH01000141.1:0-4035 GCF_002333245.1 Acinetobacter sp. UBA2063 | reverse complement strand
CGCTCTTCCGATCTGAACAGGCTGAGAACTATTTAAGAGATTTAATCCATCAAGTTGATGTGGCTGGATTGGAATGGCTGGATCAACCCAGACATGTAGAGCAACATTTTCTGGAACAGCACCACCAAACCTGCGCAATTTTCCAATCGTATGTAGAACGGCGTAAACAGCAGCAAGGACGTGAATACTTCCCGACTGTGTCACATGCATTTGAGTTCTTGGCCAAAGTCGCACCTGTAAAACTGGTAGACGGCTCATGGTTGTATTCAACTGTGCAAAACTGGAATCGTCCGGAAAACAAAGACCTGATTTATATCTATCTGGAAGAACTGGGCTTGGGTCATACCCGCGCCAATCATGTCACCATGTATCAGGACTTGCTGAATCATTATGAGTTGAACAGCTATGCTGAACAGTTAGATGCCAGTTATTATGAACAGGCAGCCGTTCAACTGGCACTAGCTTATGCACCGCCAGAATATTTACCGTTAGTCATTGGTTTTAATCTGGGTTATGAGCAGCTGCCCTTACACCTGTTAGTTACCAATTATGAGCTGTCTGAACTGGGTATTGATCCACATTACTTCAATGTACACATTACCATTGATAATGCTCACAATGGTCATGCACAAAAATCGCTGCAAGCGTATTTAGATCAATATGCACTCGCTGAAGATCCTGCTCAGTATCTTGATCTGATTAAAAAAGGTTATGTGCTGAATGACATTGGTAAAAGTTCTACCCAGATCATCAAGCAACTGGATACTGAAAAACTGGCTTTGAAAGTGTTCCAGAACAAAGCGCTGATTGGACAATATATCCATAACCAGAAATGCCAGTTTAGAGGCAAGACCATTAATGAATGGTTATCCGATCCGGCACAGATTGCGGACTTCCTGATAGTCATGATTGAAAAAGGCTGGATTGTAAGAGATGCACCTGTTGAACAAAGTCGTTTCTGGAAAATGATTGATGATCCAGATGGCAAAATGTTTGGTGTATTTAATGCCAGTGAAAAACAGATTATTAAAGACTGGATTCAAGGTGAGACTTTTGCTGCTCGTCTGTCATCACGCAGCAGATCTCAAGTACATAACCAGATGGAACTGGTGTTGAACCGTATCGACCAGCAACAGATCCATCAACTGAAAAGCCGTCTGAATCGCTGTGCTGCTGCCGAACAAAAAATTGATTTATTGATTCCTTATGTGGCACCGCATATGCATCATCAGGAAGTGGGCTTGTGGGCAACACGTCAGCTTTCCCAGCTACTCTTCCCTTTTCAGACTCAAGCCATGACTTATTCTTAAAAAGATAGTTCATTAAAAACAGGGCCTTTTATATGCCCTGTTTTTTGCTTCAATGCATTATGCAAATCAAGCCGATTTACGTGAATTGATCTGACCTTTAATCACAGCTTTCACATTGCCTTTTACATAATTTAAAAATACCTTTAAAGGTGACAGCTTTGGATTTGGTCGATTACCTTTAGCAATTTCTTTAAATTGCGCGGCATACCAAATAATTTCCATAATCGCCATTTTATCGATCATTGGAATACCGGTTTTAATTTTCTCCACTGCATAACGTACATCCTGTCCTGCAACCAGACGGTTACCCAGATCAGGCTCGACCGCAAATGGACGTGCAATACCGATGAAATCACATGCGCCACTATCCAGAGCTGCGTTCATACCTGCTGCGGTACGGAAGCCCCCCGTCACCATTAAATGACAATTAACTTCCTGACGGATCTTTTCGGCAAAGTCGAGGAAATAGGCTTCACGGGCAACCGTTGACGCTTTACGTTTCTCTGCTTTTACCCCCGCCATGGCTGGTGCCTCATAGGTTCCACCAGAAACTTCAATAATATCAATCCCGACTGCATCCATCGCCTTAAAGACATAAATCACGTCTTCTTCACTAATGCCACCGCGCTGAAAGTCTGCCGAGTTTAATTTCACTGAAATGATAAAATTCTCAGAAGTCGCAGCACGTACCGCCTTATAAATTTCTAATAAGAAGCGGCTGCGATTCTCAATTGAACCACCCCATTGATCAGTACGTTTATTGGTCAGTGGCGATAAAAACTGGCTGATCAGATAACCATGCGCACCGTGTAGTTGCACGCCCTCAAAACCTGCTTTTTCACAAATGGCTGCTGCTGTGGCAAAACGCTGGATAATATCCAGAATTTCTTCATGTTTTAGTTCACGAGGCGTACCAAACATGGTGGCCAGCATTGGGCTAAATGGCACAGCCGAGGGTGCAACCGTTTCCTTATTCAAACCTTTTGGACATTGACGACCTGGATGTGACAATTGAATCAATTGTACCATCCCGTATTTTTTACCCACTGCCGCCCACTGCTGTAATTTTGCCAAATCACGTTCAGTTTCAATTACAACCACACCAGGTTCATTCTTGGCAGCGATACTCACCATCACATTGCCTGTAATGGCACAACCTAAACCACCCTTTGCCCAAGCCTCATATAAACCGATATGCAAATCATTCGGTTGTCCATCATGGTTGGCAAGTGCTTCACTCATGGCACCTTTGATAATACGGTTTTTAAATGTGGTATTACGAATCTGGATACTGTCTGCAATCTGACTCATGGTCATCCTCTGCTACAATTAGAGTATTTACTCCAATTTAATCTGATTATTGTTGATGTCAAGCTATCTTCCGATAAATTGACAATATCATATGTCAGTTTAATTACAAGATGCTCCGTACTGGCTGGCTGTGATCAACTGTTGTGTATATTCTGTTTGAGGCTGGTTAAACAGAAGTGCTGTTGCTTGATATTCCACAACTTTGGCTTGGCGCATGACCATGATCTTTTGGCAGAGCGCTTGAATGACTTGTAAGTCATGACTGATAAAGATGTAACTGATCTGGTCTTGCTGCTGTAATCGGCGTAACAATTGAATCATGGCACGCTGTGTACTGCGATCCAGTGCTGAGGTGGGTTCATCCAATATAATAAGTTTGGGTTGTAACACCAAAGCCCTTGCCAATGCCACTCTTTGCCGTTGCCCACCAGACAGTTGATGTGGATATGAATGCTTAGACTCTATTGATAATTCAACTTTACTCAGTACTTCTTCAATTTTATTTGTAATCAATATTTTGGAAATTGATCTAAGCTTTAAGCCCTCCCCAATGATCTGTTCAACTGTCATACGTGGATTTAAGCTGCTCAAAGGGTCTTGAAATACGATCTGAAAATCACTTCGTAAAGGTCTAAGTTGTTTTTGATTCAATTGGTTTAAATTTTTGCCCTGAAAAATAATGTCTCCCTCACTGGCAATCAGACGTGCAATTGCCAAAGCTAAAGAAGATTTTCCCGAACCACTCTCCCCGACGATGCCTAAGGCTTCACCTCGCATTAAGCTCAAATCAATCGCTTCGGCTGCCATTTTATAATGTTTAATCTGGTTGAATAAGCCGTGTTTAATTGGATATTTTACCGTGACATTTTCAAGCCTTAATAACGTTTCTGCTGATTCCAATACCAAAGCCTGTCCAAAATCGTGATTGAGTAAATTTCGGGTATATTCCGTTTTTGGCTGGTCAAAAATTTCAGCAATTGTACCTTGCTCTTCGACTTTACCCTGATTCAAAACCAGCACATGATCAGCATAACGTTTGACCAGATTGAGGTCATGGCTAATCAAAATCATCGCCATGTTGCGTTGCTGTTGCAGCTTTTTAAGCAAAGCTAAAATCTGTACCTGTAACATCACATCTAAAGCAGTGGTGGGTTCATCGGCAATTAAAATATCAGGTTCTAAAGCCAGTGCCATTGCAATCATGACACGCTGTCGTTGCCCACCCGAAAGCTGATGTGGATAGGATTTTAGAATCTGCTGTGCATCCTCAATGCCCACATCATGTAGTAAATTGATCACTTTTTGCTGAGCTTCTGCTTTGGACAGACCTTGCAAAATCAGATTTTCACCAACGATCTTTTCTACCTTATGTAATGGATTGAGTGCGGTCATGGGTTCCTGAAAAATCATGGCA
>NZ_DDAH01000137.1:0-3822 GCF_002333245.1 Acinetobacter sp. UBA2063 | reverse complement strand
AGTACGCTCGCTCCAGTCTTTTAATTTAATAAAGGCAAGACCCGCGTTTTGACCTACCCCTGTGAATGAGAAACCAGCAACTGTAAAGATTGACTCTACATTTTCTTTTTCCTTATTCAAGAAATAGCCAGTCATGGTATCAATGACTTTATCGGTTCGTTCCAAGCTGGCGCTCGGCGGTAATTGAACCAATGTCATCACCACACCTTGGTCTTCTTCTGGCAAGAACGAAGATGGCAACATCTTGTAGATGCCAACCAAGGCCGCAATCACAACAATATAAAGCACGCCAGAGAATAACTTGTGGTGGGTCATACGATTGACACCGCCTTGGTATTTCTCTGAAAGTTTTTCAAAGCTACGGTTAAACCAACGGAAGAAACGCGCAAAAATGTTGTTGCTTTCTTGCTTGTTTGGATCGTGTTGTTTTAACAAGGTTGCACACAGGGCAGGGGTAAAGGTCAATGCTACGATCAAAGACAGGATCATCGCGGTAACCAGCGTGATCGAGAATTGACGGTAAATGACCCCAGTGGTTCCACTAAAGAATGCCATCGGTACGAATACCGCGGTTAACACACTGGTAATCCCGACTAAGGCACCCGAAATCTGACTCATCGACTTTTCAGTCGCAGGCACAGGTTCCAGATGTTCTTCCTGCATCACTCGTTCAACGTTTTCGACCACAACGATGGCATCATCCACCAAGAGACCGATAGCAAGTACCATTGCGAACATGGTGAGGGTGTTGATTGAGAAGCCGAAAATATTGATCACGGCAAAGGTACCCAATACAACGACAGGGACAGCAAGTGTTGGGATAATGGTTGCACGCCAGTTCTGCAAGAACAGGAACATGACGATAAATACCAAGACCACCGCTTCGATCAGGGTGTGTACAACACTTTCAATCGAAAGACGAATAAATGGTGTGGTGTCATAGGCCAGCTTGTCTTTTAAACCGCTTGGATAGTTATGACGTAACTCAGATAAACGTTTTTCAACTGCAGCTGCAGTATCCAATGCGTTGGCACCCGTTGCCAGTTTGATGGCCACACCACCTGCTGGGCTACCATTAAACTTCGAGTCAAATTGATAGTTATCAGAACCCAATTCTACACGCGCAACATCACCCAAGCGAACTTGAGCACCACCTGACGTATTTTTCAGGAAGATGTTTTTAAACTGTTCAGGGGTTTGCAACATGGTTTGTGCATTTACCGTTGCGTTAAGAACTTGGCCATTGACGGATGGAGCACCACCCAACTGACCCACTGCAACCTGTGCATTTTGTGCACGAATTGCCGCTGCAACATCCGTTGGTGTTAAATTGAAACTGCTTAATTTGGCAGGGTCCAGCCAGATACGCATGGCGTATGAACCACCAAATACTTGGAGTTCACCTACACCTGCCACACGACTCAGTGGCTCAGAAATATTTGAGTTCACATAATCTTTAATGTCAGAAGCAGAAAGGCTGTTATCTGGCGAATAAAATGCAATAACTTGCAAGAAGCTTGCACCAGACTTCGTCACTTTTACACCTTGACGTTGTACGTCAGCAGGTAACAGTGCTGTTGCTGATTGCAGTTTGTTTTGAACTTGTACTTGGGCGATATCTGGATCGACACCTTGTGCGAAGTTCAAGTTAATTGATGCTTGACCATTACCCGCACTATTCGATGAAATGTAACGTAAACCATCCAAACCATTCATTTGTTGTTCAATGATTTGGGTGACCGTATTTTCAACGGTTTGCGCAGAAGCCCCAGGATAAGTTGCAGAAATCGTTACCGTGGGGGGGGCAATTGTCGGATATTGTGCAACTGGCATTTTTGTGAGCGTGATAATACCCGCCAACATAATGACCAGTGCGATCACCCATGCAAAAATTGGGCGATGGATAAAAAATTGAGCCATGCAATCTACCCCTTAAGCTTGTGAAGTAGCTTTTTGTTCAGCTTTTGGTGAATTGGCTTGTTTTTGTTGTTCAGCTGCTTTTGGCGCTGTATTTTGACCTTCAGCTGCTTTTGGTTGATAAGGTTTGGCAGACACTTCTTGTCCTTCTTTCACCTTGGCAACACCATCAACAACAACCTTATCACCAGCCTGTAAGCCATCAGTTACAATCCAGTCTTGACCTTTTACACCTACGGTTGTGATTGGACGTGTCTCAATCGTACCTTTGGCATTGACCACTAAAGCAACGGCTTGACCTGTCGGTAAGCGTGATACGGCTGCCTGTGGAATCAGATATGCATTTGGCAAAATTCCTTGTGAGATTTTAGCCGTTGCATACATCCCTGGTAAGAGCAAGTGGTTTGGATTCGAGAACACTGCACGTAATGTCACTGTACCTGTATCAGGGTTCACACTTGCGTCAGAGAAGGCCAATTGACCTTCAACTGGATATTCTGAACCATCTTCAAGCGTGATTTTGACACGGGTATTGTTACTGTTGTTTAAACTGCCTTTGCTTAACTGTTGGCGTAGACGCAGTAATTCAGCACTCGATTGGTTGATATCAACATAGATTGGATCAAGTTGTTGAATCGTGACCAACGGATCTGCTTGATTGGCAGTGACCAATGCACCCGGTGTTACCGAAGAACGGCTAGACTGGCCTGAGATTGGCGCGCGAACTGTTGAGTAACCTAAAGTAATTTCTGCATTTTTCAATGCTGCTTCAGATGCTGCAACATCAGCTTCAGCCAATTTCACTTGCGCATTGATATCATCATATTCTTGTTTAGAAACCGCATTGGTTCCAACCAGTTGACGATAACGACCTTCTTTCACGCGTAATGCATTTAAGTTTGCTTGTTGACGCAATAAGGTTGCACGAGCATTGTCTGCTGTGGCACGGTTAGTATTGGCGTCAATTTGATAAAGCGCTTGACCTGCTTGAACGTAACTACCTTCAGCAAATAATCGTTTTAAGATCACGCCACCTGTTTGTGGACGAACTTCCGAGACTTGGTATGCTGAGGTTCGCCCTGACAGTTCGACGTTCTGTTCAACACTTTGTGGTTGAGCGACAATGACACCCACTTCTGGAGGCGGCATTTTTTGGGCAGCAGCAGCTTGCTGTGCATTTTTAGGGTCTTTGCTACAACCAACAAGCGCAATGCTTGTTGCTAATGCGCAAGCAGTGAGGGCAGGAGCCCAAAGCTTAGCCGACATCATTATTCCACCTCAATTTAGATTTTTTATCTAAAAACAAATTGTTGCTGAAAGTGCTTTGATACAGCCAAAACCAAAGCAACGAAGTCCAAATCAACCCAATTCCCCAACCGGCAAGTACGTCAGTTGGGTAGTGAACCCCCGCGTAAACTCTAGATATCCCCATGAAGATAAACCATAAAGTAGATACTAAAATGACACTGTTGCGATGTTTATATTGTTGACACAACAACATGGCTAAACTCGCAAGGGTTGCAGCATAAAGGCTATGGGCACTTGGGAAGGATGCGCCATAACTTTGAACCAAGTGATAAAACTCCATTGGTCTTGGTCGATCAATGCCCCATTTCAGAAGCCAACCAATCACAATACTGCCACTCACACTAAAAGAGATAAATATCACATTCTTATAATTTTTAATCCAAGTTTGATAAATACACAAAAAAGTGGTTAAAAATAATAAAAATGGCATTCCACCCAGTCGAGAAAGCAGAATGGTTACCTGGTTAAGCGCAAACGAACGGTGTTCAAATAAAGCTTGAACACTAAAAAGGTCTAAAGTCGATGTGTCGAGATAAACCAGCCCAAACACACCGAGTCCTAAAAAAAAGCAACCAATACAAAGCAGTAGGTACGGCA
>NZ_DDAH01000139.1:0-3181 GCF_002333245.1 Acinetobacter sp. UBA2063 | reverse complement strand
CGCTCTTCCGATCTACCCTTTTTGAACCATAAATTTATTGACTTTCAGATTTTGTTTAAAAAATCGGGTTATCTTCCTGCGACTTCAGTGCCTAATAACCACACCGCTGTGGCATACATTCGACTCTTATTATAAGTCGTGATTACTTGGAAATTTGGATAGGTGATGTAATAAATAGGTCCAAATTGGTCTTGTAATTGAATAACATTTACTAAATCAAGATCATCTATTTTTACCAACGGGTCAATAGGCGCAATACCCAGTCTTTTCAGCTCTCCATACGGAGTTGGCAGGGTTAAATCCTTGGCAATAATGCTGTCTGGATTGTTGCCAAGATAGCGGGCGGGGAAGCCAATTGGACGATCCCGTTGCCAGCCATGTTGGGCCAAATAGTTCGCAATTGAACCGATTGCATCAACGGCTGAATTCCTTAGATCAATATGGCCATTTCCATCATAGTCAACGCCTAACTTTTGAATGTTGCTTGGCATGAATTGTGGATAGCCGATTGCACCCGCATACGAACCGACGATGCTATTAGTTGGGTAGCTTTCCTTATATGTCCATGCAATCAGTGCTGCCAATTCATCACCAAAATAGTCTGCCCGACGTGGGTATCCAAAGGCCAGTGTTGCAAGCGCATCCCGTGTGATGAAAGAGCCTTTATTGGCGCCATAACCTGTTTCTACGCCTAAGATTCCCAGAATGACCGACTTAGGCACACCAAACTGCTGTTCTGCGCGATTCAGGGCATCTTCATACTGGCTTTTAAAGCGAGCGCCACGTTGAATAGTGCCCTCAACCAGAAACATTGAGCGATATTCATACCAGGGCTTGCTTTCACCAGGACGGGTCATGATATTCAGGATATTGGGCAGGTTGCGTGCCCCACTCATGGCGGCATCTACCTGCTCACTGCTCAGGCCATAAGTGTTCATGGCCTTTTGTTTAAATGCAAAATAATTGGGATGAGTGAAAAATTCATTTGCCTGCGCCCAGTTACTACTCAAAAATAGGCTGGCACTCAAGGTAACAAGTTTAAAAGTTTTATTTAAAGTTTGATGAAACATAATGTTTATATCGTTCCTCATTATCGATGTGTATGAATAGACATCACCAGTCCAAATGTTGACATAAGGGTAATAATTGCAGTGCCACCATAGCTCATAAACGGCAAAGGCACACCCACTACAGGTAAAATACCACTGACCATGCCAGCGTTTACAAATACATAAACAAAAAAGGACAAACCAAATGCGCCCGCGACCAGACGACCATAGTTATGGAAGCTTTGCAGGCCTATCTGGAACGTTCTGAAAATAATGGCGCAATAGAGCAGAATCAGTAGGCTGACCCCAATCAGGCCAAATTCTTCGGAATAGGCCGCAATAATAAAGTCGGTATGCCCTTCTGGCAGAAAGTGCAGATGGGATTGTGTTCCCTCCAGAAAGCCCTTGCCTGAGAACCCGCCTGATCCAATCGCTGTTTTTGACTGGATGATGTTCCAGCCTGTCCCTAAAGCGTCCGCTTCAGGGTTAAAAAGGGTTAAGACGCGCTGACGCTGATAGTCATGCAGTAAAAACTCCCATGCAATTGGGATGATCACGGCCACAGCACCCGCTGCCGCCGCAATCAATCGCCATGACAGGCCACTTAGAAACAGAACAAAAATTCCGCTGGCAAGAACCAGTAATGAAGTTCCCAAGTCGGGCTGCTCAGCAATCAGCAAAAATGGAATGACAATCAAAACCAGAGACAGAATTACCTGAGAAAAGCTGGGTGGTAGTACCTTGCGCGACAGGAACCATGCAATCATCATCGGCATGCCAATTTTCATAAATTCGCTGGGCTGGACGCTACCGAAACCAGGAATATCAATCCAGCGTTGTGCCCCCATACGCACTTCACCAAAAATCACCACTGCAAGCAGCGACAGCACAGCAAAGATATAAAAGTAGGGTGAGAATGCCTGATAAACCTTGGGAGGAATCTGTGCCAGACTGAACATGACCACAAAGCCAATGCCAAAACTCATGGCCTGCTTGCTAACCAAGCCGACATCCTGAGCAGAAGCACTATATAAAACGGTCAATCCCAGCAGGGCATTCAGCACAAGAAACAGGCAAAGCCAGGGGTCGATATGCAGTTGTTGCCAACGGGATAACTGGGTTGCTGTGCTCAAGCCGTCACGCGGCGCTTGACGTAGAAATTTATACTGGGAACTAGGTGCCATGCGAGTGTAGATCGGGAAATCAATGCTTGGCGAATGCTAACATAAATGCGGATTTAGAGCGTGCAAATTTAGAAAATGTGACATTTATAAGCATTCAATCTATAGAATGAAATGGCAATACATTTGTTCATAGGATTTATACCATAAAATGCTATAAATCAACCTAATAGATGAGTAGGGCTGTAGTGCATACGCCCAATAAAAAGCGATGGTTTCATGACCATCGCTTTTGCATCATTTGCTGAATTACTTTTGAACCAATAACTGATCAAAATGTTTTGCAAATACTTCAAGTTCACCTTGGCTTAAACCTGGGATGAGCTTGTTGATCACAATGTGAACGGCTGTTTCGACACCACTGGTTGCAACGCTCGCAACACCGCGTTTCATCATGCCCAGACCCAGCGTTTTGTTAAATTCGGTCATGAAGTGGTGAGTCAATGCATCAGCAAAAGTTTTAAATTGCTGGGTTAATGCATCACGTTGTGCCTTGCCATTTCCAGCAGCGACTTCTGCAAAGCTTTTTTTCATGTCAGCGACCAGCGTATCAGGTAGAACCGTACCAATACGTTGTTGACCATCATTGTCAGTAAACAGGCTTTTTTCCATAAACGACAACGATTCAAGAACCTGCTCGTTCGATGCCTTGCCTAATAATTGCTTAAGTAAAGTCTCAACAATGCCACGGATTTTGATTGCAAGTTTCTCGGTGGTGTCACGCTTATCACTTGGCGGAAACTTTTGAACCAGCTTAATCAGCATGTTATCTAATAATTCATCAGTCAACTGTAGAGAAATTTTGTCACGCAACGGATATTGTGGTTCTTTACTGTCACGGTTGGCTTGTGCAAGTTTAATATCCTGACTCAAACCTGCTGATGGAAGAATACCGAAATAACTGGTCATTGAAGAACGTCCTCTATATCAAATTTATCCGAATAGCCGTAA
>NZ_DDAH01000054.1:1568-9784 GCF_002333245.1 Acinetobacter sp. UBA2063 | reverse complement strand
GTTAAATTATATCAGCATTCGTTTATTTTCCCAGTTTACAAACAGGTTTATCAACAACCCGCTTTCTAATTTAAATTTAATTCTTGGATTTTGAATTTAAATTTCGATATGCTCAGTTATCCACAAAACAGGTAAACCTTATAAGTAAATTCAAATTTTAAAATTTAAATTTATTCTTATTAGTGTGGATTTATTCTGTGGAAAGTGGTGTTTTTTTTTGAATAAACATAAATTTATGCTGTGGATAAGCATGTTTTTATCAATAATATAGTTTGTGGATAACTTTGAGCTTAAAATTATCCACAGCTTGTGCAAAAAGTTATACACATGCTGTTTTGAATTTAAATTTATAAACAAATGCTGTCTTTTTCAGCGAAAGTCTCATAAATTGTCCTGACAGATGTGGATAACTTGGTTAGAATGGCGACCCCTTTGAAAGATGAGGGTAACGGTTTTTATTTTTGAATTTAAAATGGATAGATAGGGGATGCACATGCTCTGGACAGACTGCTTAACTCGCTTGCGACAAGAGCTCTCTGATAACGTCTTTGCGATGTGGATTCGTCCTTTGGTTGCCGAAGAGGTTGATGGAGTCATGCGTTTATACGCACCTAACCCTTATTGGACACGTTATATTCAAGATAATCATCTGGAACTCATTTCAATTTTGGCGGAACAGTTGTCTGAAGGGCGGATTCGTCAGGTTGAGATCCTGGTTGATTCCCGCCCTGGTACGATTTTGTCTTCCAGTGAGCAGCCAGCAACCACGACTGCCGCTTTAAATACCCAGACTATTCCAACACGTATCAAGAAAGAGCCTGATCTGGTCCAGCCAAGTCAAAACACAGCGAAATCACCAAAGAAAAGACAGCTCAACCCGCAATTCACTTTTTCACTGTTTGTGGAAGGCCGTTCCAACCAGATGGCTGCGGAAACCTGCCGCAAGGTTTTGACCCAGCTTGGTGCGTCTCAGCACAATCCTTTATTTTTATATGGTCCAACAGGTTTGGGTAAAACACACTTGATGCAAGCTGTCGGAAATGCGCTGTTACAAGCCAAGCCAAATGCGCGTGTGATGTATATGACCTCGGAAAGTTTTGTACAGGATTTTGTCAGTTCACTACAAAAAGGTAAGGTTGAAGAATTTAAGAAAAATTGTCGTTCTTTAGATTTGTTGTTGGTCGATGATATTCATTTACTCGCAGGTAAAGAGGCGAGTTTGGTCGAGTTTTTCTATACTTTTAATGCTTTACTCGATGAATCTAAACAAATTATTTTAACATCTGACCGTTATCCAAAAGAATTAACTGAGCTTGATCCGCGTTTGGTCTCTCGTTTTTCATGGGGATTGTCGGTGGGGGTTGAACCACCAGATATTGAAACCCGTATTGAAATTCTATTGAAGAAAGCTGAAAACAGTGGTGTCGATTTACCCCGCAACTGTGCCCTGTTTATTGCCCAGCAAGTGGTTGCCAATGTGCGTGAGCTTGAGGGGGCATTGAATAAGGTGGTGGCTATTTCCCGTTTCAAGGGGACAGCCATTGATCTGGATGTGGTGCGTGAGTCCTTGAAAGACGTGTTGGCAATTCGTGCCCGTACCATCAGTGTGGAAAACATTCAGCGTGTGGTCAGTGAATATTTCCGTATTCCACTCAAGGAACTGGTGGGGCCAAAACGTACTCGTATCTATGCACGCCCACGCCAGTTGGCAATGGGGTTGGCGCGTGAACTGACAGGTGACAGTTTTCCAGAGATTGGCATGGCATTTGGTGGGCGTGACCACAGTACAGTGATGCATGCCTGTGAAAAAGTGGCTAGCCTACGTGAGCAAGATCCAATTTTTAATGAAGACTATAAAAACCTGCTGCGTCTTTTACAAAGTTAATTCATTTTTCAGAGTTGCAAACTGCTTTTAAGTGCAGCATAGTACACTGCTAACATTCATATCGGCTTCTGTTGTAAGAGGAATAAATCGTGCGTTTGAAAATCGCTAAAGAAAGTTTACTCAATGTTTTATCGCATGTGGTGGGGGCGGTTGAGCGTCGTCACACCTTGAATATTCTTTCTAATGTCAAAATTCAAACCACTCAACAGGCTTTAACCATTACGGGTTCTGATTTGGAAGTTGAACTGGTGGCAAGCACCACGCTGGCTGAGGGTGCCTGTTTGCAGGCTGGCGAAACGACTGTTCCAGCACGTAAACTGGTCGAAATTTGTAAATCCCTCCCGACAGCAGCCTTGATTGACCTACAAATTACTGAAGACCAGCGTTGTATCCTGAAATCAGGCAATAGCCGCTTTGTTCTGGGTACGCTTCCTGCCGAGGATTATCCATTACTGACGACTGAAAACAGTCAGGGTACACAGGTGCAGGTCACACAGCGTGAATTAAAAAGATTGTTTGAAAAAACCTCTTTCGCCATGGCGGTTCAGGACGTTCGTTTCTATCTGACGGGTACATTGTTGGAAATTGATCAAAATCAATTGCGTACAGTCACAACAGACGGTCACCGTTTGGCATTGTGTGAAGTGTCGGCTACATCGACAGCATCTGCATCGATTCAGGCGATTGTTCCGCGTAAGGCGGTTGGTGAATTACAGCGTTTACTCAGTATTGAGGATGAGCAACTGACCTTGTTGATTGGCCGTGAACTGTTAAATATCACCATCAATACGCCAAGCCGTGATAAGGAGCAGGGTGATATCACTGTTCGTTTTACCACCAAGCTGATTGATGGCAAGTTCCCAGATTATCGCCGTGTGATTCCGCGTGGTGGTGATAAGCATGTGCTAATTGCCCATGATGTGTTTAAACATTCACTGCAACGTGTGGCGATTCTGAGTAATGAGAAGCTGCGTGGGGTTTTCCTGAATTTTAGCCAGGATACCTTGCAGTTGCGTGCCAATAACCCTGAGCAGGATGAGGCCAGTGAAGATCTGGTCATTCAATATCAGGATGCGCCGCTGGAAATGTCATTTAATGCACAATATATTTTAGATGTCCTGAGTGTGCTGGATGGTGATGATGTCAAGATGAGCATGACCGAAGCCAATCAGTCGGTGTTGGTGCAAGACCCAGCCCATCCAGACCAAACCTATGTCGTAATGCCGATGCGGGTTTAATTGCGATTGATGGTTTGAGTTTTAAAACATGCAAATCACGCGTTTAAATATCGAACGTGTACGTAATTTAAAGGCGGTTGCACTCGGCGAGTTGCAACCGTTTAATATTTTTTACGGCGCAAATGGTTCTGGAAAAACTTCAGTTCTGGAAGCCATTCATTTATTGGCGACAGGCCGATCATTCCGTACCCATATACCAAAACATTACATTCAGTACAATGCAGACGATGCGCTTGTTTTTGCCCAATCCGCCAGTGAACGGATTGGTATGCAAAAGCTGGCTTCTGGTGAGCAGTTGATCAAGGTCAATGGTGATACCATTGCCACGCAGGGGCAGTTGGCAAAACTGCTGCCTTTGCAGCATATTGACCCACAAAGTACAGATATCATTGATCATGGAGCTAAACCAAGGCGGCAACTGCTGGACTGGTTGATGTTCCACGTGGAACCTGAGTTCTATTTTGCCTGGCAATATTATTCACGTGCATTAAAGCAGCGGAACAGTCTGCTGAAGTCACGGCGTAACTTGACCTTGGCTGATTTGGAACCATGGAACAAGATGCTGAGTGACTATGGTGAAATTCTGCATTCACAACGGGTCAGCATTGTGGAGCAATGGAACTATTTTTTTCAGGAAGATTTAAAGCAGTTGTTGCCTGATCTGGAGATTGTGCTGGAATACAATCCAGGTTTTCATACCGAGCAGGGACTGCTACACGATCTGGTGCAGCAGCATCAAAAAGACATGGAACGGCGCTATACTGAGTATGGTCCACACCGTGCCGACCTGCGTTTAAAAACGGGTGGCGATGCCCTGCGCAGTGATGCTGCGGATGTGTTGTCCCGTGGGCAAAAAAAGTTGTTAATCATGGCATTAAAACTGTCACAAATTGCAATGCTGCATGCGAGCAACAAGGAAACTGTGGTATTATTGGATGATCTGACAGCAGAGTTGGATGTAGCCGCACAACAGCGTTTAATTGAGCGACTGAGTCAGCTGGGAAGTCAGGTTTTTATGACCACCCTGGACCATGCGTCGGTATTAAAACACTTACATGATTTGTCGATTCCTTTTCAATTATTCCATGTTGTTCACGGTCAAGTCAGTCTTGCTGCACCATAATTTTATTTTCTCATCTTCAAATAGATCAATATTACTAGGGAGTAACCATGAGTTCAGAGTCTCAATCAGTCTCTCAAACAGAACAAACAAATGAAAAGGCTTATGATTCCTCTAGTATTAAAGTATTACGTGGATTAGACGCGGTTCGTAAACGTCCTGGGATGTATATCGGTGACACCGATGATGGTACTGGTCTGCACCATATGGTGTTTGAGGTGGTGGATAATGCCATTGATGAAGCCCTGACGGGTCATTGTGACGAAATTCTGGTGACCATCCATGAGGATGAATCGGTCAGCGTGTCGGATAACGGACGTGGTATTCCAACCGACATACACCCTGAAGAGGGCGTGTCTGCGGCAGAAGTGATCCTGACCATCCTGCATGCGGGCGGTAAGTTCGATGATAACAGCTATAAGGTGTCGGGTGGTTTGCATGGTGTAGGAGTGTCGGTTGTCAACGCCTTGTCGAAAAAACTACAGTTGACGATTTATCGTGCGGGTCAAATTCACGAGCAAGAATATCAGCATGGTGATTCACAATATCCATTAAAGGTGGTGGGTGAAACAGAGCGTACAGGTACAGTTGTACGTTTCTGGCCAAGTGAGTTGACCTTTAGCCAGACCATTTTCAATGTTGATATTCTGGCACGCCGTTTAAGGGAGCTTTCATTCCTCAATGCAGGTGTACGGATTGTATTGCGTGATGAACGGATCAACCTTGAACACGTCTACGATTATGAGGGTGGCCTGTCTGAATTCGTTAAATACATTAACGAAGGCAAGACCCATCTGAATGATATTTTTCATTTCACGGCTGATGCTGAAAACGGGATTACCGTCGAAGTTGCCTTGCAGTGGAATGACAGCTATCAGGAAAATGTACGCTGCTTTACCAACAACATTCCACAAAAAGATGGTGGTACACACCTTGCAGGTTTTCGTGCGGCGTTAACCCGTGGTTTGAACCAGTATCTTGAAAGTGAAAATATTTTAAAGAAAGAAAAAGTTGCTGTTACAGGGGATGATGCTCGTGAAGGCTTGACCGCGATTGTTTCAGTGAAAGTGCCAGATCCAAAATTCTCATCGCAAACCAAAGAAAAATTGGTTTCGAGTGAAGTAAAACCTGCGGTAGAGCAGGCCATGAACAAAGAGTTTTCTGCTTATTTACTGGAAAATCCACAAGCAGCGAAATCGATTGCAGGTAAGATCATTGATGCAGCGCGTGCCCGTGATGCGGCGCGTAAGGCCCGTGAAATGACCCGCCGTAAGAGTGCGCTGGATATTGCGGGTTTGCCAGGAAAATTGGCGGACTGTCAGGAAAAAGATCCAGCCTTGTCTGAACTGTATCTGGTCGAGGGTGACTCTGCGGGTGGTAGTGCCAAGCAGGGCCGTAACCGTAAGATGCAGGCGATTTTGCCGTTGAAAGGTAAAATCCTCAACGTTGAGCGTGCCCGCTTTGACAAGATGATTTCCAGTCAGGAAGTCGGGACGCTAATTACGGCTTTAGGCTGTGGCATCGGGCGTGAAGAATATAATCCAGATAAGTTACGTTATCATAAAATCATCATCATGACTGACGCGGACGTGGATGGTTCACACATCCGTACCTTGTTGTTGACGTTCTTTTTCCGTCAAATGCCAGAGCTGGTTGAGCGTGGTTATATCTATATTGCCCAGCCACCACTGTACAAATTGAAGAAAGGCAAGCACGAACAATACATCAAGGACAATGATGCACTGGAAGAGTTTTTGATCTCCAATGCAATTGATGAGCTTGCCTTGCATATCAGTGCGGAAGCACCTGCAATTACTGGTGCGGCATTGGCGAGTGTGATTGCGGATTATCAGGTGTCACAGAAGAGCTTGCAGCGCCTCACTCAGCGTTATCCTGCGAGCCTGCTGGATGGCCTGCTTGAGCTAGAGGCATTTAAGGCTGACCACAACCATGAGCGTGACTATGTGGAATCATGGGCTGAGCAATTGCGTGTGGCAATTGAAAAATTACAGCCAAGTTTGCGCCCTGAAATTACCTTGGAATCATTTGAACGTGAAAACTCCCTGGGTGAAAAATCGGCACACTACTGGCCGCGTGTCACGGTATATGTACATAACTTGCCACATGCCTATTTGCTGGATGCAGGTCTGCTCAATTCTGCTGAATATGCACGTTTGCTGAAAAATGCCAAGAGCTGGTTCAAGCTGCTTGAAGAGGGGGCTTATCTGCAAAAAGGTGAGCGCCGTATTCAGGTCAACAGTTTCCATCAGGTATGGCAGCATATTTTGCAGGACTCACGCCGTGGCATGATGATCCAGCGTTATAAAGGTCTGGGTGAGATGAATGCCGAGCAGCTTTGGGAAACCACGATGGATCCTGAAAATCGCAATATGTTGCAAGTGACCATTGATGATGCGATTGAGGCGGATCGTATGTTCTCATGTCTCATGGGTGATGATGTTGAACCTCGTCGTGCCTTCATTGAAGAAAACGCACTCAATGCAGATATTGACGCTTAAATTCTGAATGTAAAAAAAGACGATGCCTTGGAGCATCGTCTTTTTTTTGAAAACTAGCAGGGAAGGTTTCACGTGGAACACTAAAGGATTAACTATCTACCAAATCACTCACTTGAATAATCGCGTGACCAAATAAATAACCTGCAGTAACTAGAACACTGATCCACAGCAACGCACCTAGGATATTGTAAACTACAAAGTGCGTATAATTCATATTGCTTGAACCTGCTGCTAGCGGTGCAAATGAGCGTGCAAAAGGAATGAAGCGGGCAAGAAGGATAGTTTTCCCACCATGCTTTAAGAAAAACACATTGGTTTTTTGTAGGTATTCTTGTTTGATGAAGCGAGATTCCATATTAAAGATACGGTCACCAAAATGACGGCCAATATGATAATTGACCATATAACCCAGGGTTGCGGCAACAAAAAGCAAGCTGATCATATAACCAAGATGCATGATCTCGATCATGGAGCACAAGGCACCTACGGTCAGCAACAGGCTGTCGCCTGGCAAAAAGAACATAAACACAAAAGCTGTTTCTAAAAAAATAATCAGGAACAGGATGGCATAAATCCATAAACCATATTCCTGAACTAGGATTGGCAGGAAGTGTTCGAAATTAAAAAGAAAGTCTAAAGAGTTCATTCAGTTTGTAGTGTCCCAAATAACGTACTCAGCAAATTGCAGTACAAAAAATATTAAACGAATCTAACCCTCAAGATTCATTCGTAGGTGATAACATTACAATAATGGGGCTTGAGTATATCTAGCCTGAAGCCAAAGCTCAATTTTTTGAGAAAATTCAAATTTTAATCGAGATTAAAAAGTGAGATAAAAGAATAACATTATTCAATACAGATTTATGTTACGGGGATGTTGATTTGAGCTTGGGAACAGGCTTAAAGGTTTTTAAATATCTACATGAATCTAAGATCCATATATTTCTATGCAGTAAATATATGGATCTATATTTTTAAATTAATGCGTAAATGACGCTTCTAATTCTTCTAACTCCATCATGAAGGTGAGCAATTGTTCTTCGAATTGTTCTAGTTTTGCCTTTAAATCATTTTGCTCATTCATGAGTTTGATCAAGTCATCTTTTCGATTCGCTTCATACAGGGCACTATCCGCCAAAGCCTGTTCAATCTCTGCTAAACGCGGTTGAACCTTGTCAATCTGTGCCTCAACCCTTTCGATGTTCTTGCGAATCGGGCGGGTCAGTTCACGGCGACGGGCAGCCTCTTTTCGCTGGGCTTCCTTATCCACTTTTGCAGTTGAGGCGGGTGCATTGCTGCTTTGTTGCTGTAGGGCATTTTGAGCGTTGATCTGCTGTTGGCGCGCTTCACGCAACCATTTCGCATAATCCTGTAAATCGCCCTCAAACTCTGTGCATTTGCCTGCATGAACCAACAGTAAATCATCGCAGACGCTGGCAATCAGTTGGCGTTCG
>NZ_DDAH01000054.1:0-1448 GCF_002333245.1 Acinetobacter sp. UBA2063 | reverse complement strand
CAATCAGTTGGCGTTCGTGCGAGACCAACACCACAGCACCCTCAAAGTCCTGCAATGCCATACTCAGGGCATGACGCATATCCAGGTCCAGATGGTTGGTGGGTTCGTCCAGAATCAATACATTTGGGCGTTGCCATACGATTAGGGCCAATGCCAGACGTGCGCGCTCACCACCTGAAAAGCTCTCGCATGGGGTGTCCATACGTTCACCACTAAAACCAAACCCACCCAGAAAGGCGCGCAAGGAAGCTTCACTGATTTGTTTATCTGCAATGCGGGCCAGTTGCAGCATTGGACTGGCATTGGCATCCAGTGCATCCATTTGATGCTGGGCAAAATAACCGATGTTCAAGAGTTCAGAGGCTTTGCGCTCGCCTGCCAAGAGCGGTAAATCACCCACCAATGTTTTGATCAGGGTTGATTTACCTGCACCATTCATCCCCAACAAGCCAATGCGTGAACTTGGCGTGATTTGCAGGCGGATTTTTTCAGCAATGATTTTATCGCCATAGCCAATTGTCGCCATATCCAGACTTAACAGCGGTGAACTCATTTTGCTGGGTTCACGGAAGCTAAAGGTAAATGGCGTGTCCACATGCGCAGGCGCAAGCTGTTGCATGCGCTCTAGCTGTTTAATACGACTTTGTGCCTGACGGGCTTTGGTGGCTTTGGCCTTAAAGCGGTCAATAAATTTTTGTAGATGTGCACGGGTTTCCTGTTGTTTCTCAAACGCCTGTTGCTGTTGTGCCAAGCGTTCGCTACGGGTGGTTTCAAAGGTGGAGTAGTTGCCTGTATAGAGCATGAGTTCCTGATTTTCGATGTGCAGGATATGGTCGGTAATGGCATCAAGGAAGTCACGGTCATGTGAAATCAACACCAGCGTGCCCTCATAGGCTTTAAGCCAGTCTTCCAGCCACAGAATTGCGTCCAGATCCAAATGGTTGGTGGGTTCATCCAGCAACAGTAGGTCTGAGCGGCTCATTAAGGTACGGGCGAGGTTTAAACGCATCCGCCAACCACCCGAGAAGCTTGCCACATTTAAACGGATTTGATGATCAAGAAATCCTAAACCTGCCATCAATTGGGCTGCTTTCGCAGGTGCTGCATAGCCATGAATTTCATCAAAACGACCATGTAATTTGGCTAAATCATCATTACTCAGATGATCTGGATGCGCTAATTTTTCTTGAATGTCCCAATATTCTTCGTCACCAGACAAAACAAAATCAATTGCTGGCATTTCTAAGGCTTTAATTTCCTGAGCCATGTGTGCCACAGTCCAAACTGCTGGACGAGTTAGATTTCCCTCATCTGCAACCAAGCCACCCAGAAATGCGGCAAACAAAGTCGATTTACCCGCACCATTCACGCCTGTAAGGCCAATTTTCCGGCCAGGATGGAGCTGCATTGATGCTTTCTGAAAGAGGACTCGCCCACCACGGCGCAAT
>NZ_DDAH01000121.1:0-2508 GCF_002333245.1 Acinetobacter sp. UBA2063 | reverse complement strand
CATATAATGCAAAATTAGAGTCACGTCAGTCTACGAACGGCATGAATATCATAGGCTTCACCTCTCCAGTGATCAATGTACCTGCAGGTACTTCAATGGAAGTGGATGCTAAACTGTATTCAGGTCCAAAAATCCAATCTGAACTCAAAGACTTGGCTGCTGGTTTAAACCAAACTGTTGATTACGGTTGGTTATGGCCAATTGCGAAATTATTGTTCTTGGGCTTGCAATTCTTCCATAACATTATTGGTAACTGGGGCTGGTCAATTATCTTATTGACGATCTTGGTGAAGTTGATTTTATGGCCACTTTCTTCAAAAAGTTATCGTTCGATGGCGAAAATGCGTGTGATTGCACCAGAAATGCAACGCATGAAAGAAGAATTTGGTGAAGACCGCATGCGTTTCTCACAAGAAATGATGGCGCTCTATAAGCGTGAACAGGTTAACCCTCTGTCTGGTTGCTTGCCATTGCTATTGCAAATGCCAATTTTCCTAGCCTTGTATTGGGTATTGATGGAATCGGTTGAACTGCGTCATGCACCGTGGTTAGGTTGGATTCAAGATTTATCTGCGATGGATCCATGGTTTATCTTGCCGTTGATCATGGGTGTCACCATGTATGTTCAGCAGATGCTTAACCCACAACCAACGGATCCAATGCAGGCAAAAGTATTCCGTATCATGCCAATCATGTTTACGGTATTCATGTTGTTCTTCCCTGCGGGCTTAGTGCTTTACTGGATCGTCAACAATAGTATTACCATTTTGCAACAATGGTTTATTAACAAAAGCGTCGAAAAAGACCGTCTCAACAAGGTTGAGCCGAGCGCTTAAGTCCGAACTTTTACTGAATAAATCCGCTTAAGATGGTAATCTTGGGCGGATTTTTCTTTGTCTGTATTTAGGGTTCCTGTTTCATAACCCTTGTGTTTTTTAGGTGAATTTAACATGCAACATCAAACCACAATTGCTGCGATAGCTACCCCATTAGGTCGTGGTGGTGTGGGCGTGATTCGACTTTCTGGACCAAAAGCTTATGCGATTGCAGAACAGTTGACCCATAAACAATTACCTGCTCCACGTATGGCAGGTTTCCGTCAGTTTTGTGATGCCGATGGCTCAGTGATGGATGAAGGGATTGTGTTGTGTTTTCCTAATCCCCATTCGTTTACGGGCGAAGATGTGGTGGAATTACAGGGGCATGGTGGTCCTGTTATCCAAAATGCTTTGCTGGCACGTTTGCTCGATCTGGGCGCGAGTGCTGCAAAAGCGGGTGAGTTTTCTATGCGTGCCTTTGAAAATGGCAAAATGGATTTAGTACAAGCAGAAGCAATTGCCGATTTGATTGATGCCACTTCACAGGCGGCAGCACGTTCTGCCGTTCGCTCTTTGCAAGGTGTATTCTCAACCAAAATTAATACAGTTTTAGAAAAACTCATTCACTTACGTTTGCATGTTGAAGCTGCGATTGATTTCCCTGAAGAAGAAATTGATTTCCTTGCTGATGGCAAGATTTTGGCTTTGTTGGATGAGGTACAGGACTCAGTTCAAGCGGTACAGCAGTCTGCTCGTCAAGGACAGCTATTACGTGAAGGTTTACAGGTGGTAATTGCGGGTAAACCAAATGCGGGTAAATCGAGCCTGTTAAACGCACTGGCGGGCCATGAACGTGCTATTGTGACGGATATTGCAGGCACCACCCGAGATGTGCTGCATGAAAAGATCAGTTTGAATGGTTTGCCGATCACCCTAACTGACACTGCTGGTTTACGTGAAACGGGCGATATTGTCGAGCAGGAAGGGATTCGTCGTGCGATCAAGGAAATTGAACAGGCGGATTTATTGCTGTTGGTGTATGACTTGAATCAAGGTGATGAGCCATTGCAATTAGCGCATGAATATTTTTCAGAGCATCTTGAGCCAAAACGTTTGCTATTGATTGGCAATAAATGCGATTTAACGGGGCAAGATGCCACATTACGTGATTATCAAGGCTTCCGTCATATCAGTGTCTCCGCAAAACAAGATATGGGGGTTCAGGCACTCATAGAGGCGATTACAGCGCATGCGGGCTTCCAGCCTGAAGAAGACACCTTTATCGCCCGAACACGTCATTTAGATGCAATGAAGCGTACTCAGCGCTATCTTGCAGAAGCACGTGAGCAGTTAGTTGTGTTTAATGCAGGTGAATTGGTCGCAGAATCATTGCGACTGGCTCAAAATGCGTTGGGCGAAATCACTGGTGATTTCAGTGCTGATGATTTACTCGGAAAGATTTTTGGTTCATTCTGTATTGGAAAGTAATTTGAACCTATTTTATTGGCTCTAGACTAGCAGATTACCCTTAATTTTACCTAATTAGATTCCTTGAAAATAGTTTTTATCAAAACGAATTTTAAGCATCATTGTGAATCTGGATATGACCCAATGAACGCTTGTGGTGGAATTATTCCAAAATTTAATGCGATGATCTACCTTATTCTGGTTTTATCCGAATAGCCGTAAA
>NZ_DDAH01000132.1:1887-5551 GCF_002333245.1 Acinetobacter sp. UBA2063 | reverse complement strand
GTACAACGTTTACGCGGTGAAGGTAATGGCCCAATTTCGGCAATGCTCGATGCGTTACAATTGCCAATTGATGTTGTAAATTATGAAGAGCGCAGCATCGGTTCAGGTGCCAATGCCAAGGCCCTTGCCTTGATTGAGCTTCAGGTCAAAGGCACAGGTAAGAGCGCATTTGGTGCAGGGATTCATGACAATATCGTCACCTCGTCCATTGAAGCGATTATTGCATGTACCAATCGTTTAATTGAACAAGGTGTACTTACAACTAAGCAAGTTGCTGCTGCGGCAGTTTAAGCAAAGCTGAGTTGTAATATCAGAAAAAATGACTTTTGAAAGGATACCTGAATTGGTATCCTTTTATTATTGATCAAAGATTTATACAAGGCGAATCATTCCAGTGTCTTTTCCATCGGATTCAGTGGGTTTAGTCACACCACAAAAATTTCAATTTGAGCAACCATTAGAGCTTGAATGTGGGCGTATCCTGCCACGTTTTGATTTGATGGTTGAAACCTATGGAACACTTAATGCAGATAAATCCAATGCAATCTTAATTTGCCATGCATTATCTGGGCATCATCATGCTGCGGGTTATCATCATGCAGATGATAAAAAAGCAGGTTGGTGGGATAGCTGTATTGGTCCTGGCAAAGCGATTGATACCAATCATTTTTTTATTGTTTCTTTAAATAATATTGGTGGTTGTAATGGTTCAACAGGCCCAACATCGCCAAACCCTGAAAATGAAAATCGTCCTTATGGTCCAGATTTTCCATTAGTCACTGTGCGTGACTGGGTAAAGACCCAAGCCATGCTATCTGATCGCCTCGGAATTGATGTTTGGTTTGCCGTGATTGGTGGTTCGTTAGGTGGCATGCAAGCACTACAATGGTCATTGGACTATGCTGATCGTTTAAAAAAATGTGTCATTATCGCCAGTGCACCAAAATTATCGGCACAAAATATTGCCTTTAATGAAGTTGCTCGCCAATCGATTCTCTCTGATCCAGATTTCCATCATGGGCGTTACTTGGAAAATGACAGTTATCCAAAACGTGGGTTAATTTTGGCGCGTATGGTCGGTCATATTACGTATTTGTCTGAAGAAGCCATGAAACAGAAATTTGGTCGTGATTTGAAATCTGGCAAATTTATGTATGGTTTTGATGTCGAATTCCAAGTTGAAAGTTATTTACGTTATCAAGGCGAACAATTTAGTCGCAATTTTGATGCAAATACTTACTTGATTATGACCAAGGCCTTGGATTATTTTGATCCATCTCGTGAGTATGAACATTCCTTGACTAAAGCAATGAGCAAGCCTAAATGCAAATTCTTGGTGATTTCATTTACGACTGACTGGCGTTTCAGCCCAAGTCGTTCACAAGAATTAGTTGATGCTCTAATTGATAATCATAAGCCCGTCAGTTACTTAGATATTGATGCAGAACAAGGTCATGATTCGTTCTTGTTCCCTATCCCACTCTATGTGAAAACATTAAGAGCCTTTTTAGGTGGAGCGCAACAGTTGCAATCGACCCGTTTGGAGAATATCTAATGCGTATAGATCAACGACTGGCTGAAAGATGGATTAAACCTGATTCCAACGTACTGGATTTAGGCTGTGGTGATGGTGAATTACTGGCGCATATGAGCAAACAGCACAATATTCGTGCTTACGGCTTAGAAATCGATCAAGAAAAGATTGCAATTGCCATCAGTCGAGGGTTAAATATTATCCAACAGGATTTAAACTTGGGTTTAAGCCGTTTTGCCGACCAGTCGTTTGACTCTGTGGTTATGGCACAAGCTTTGCAAGCTGTAGATGCGCCCGATGTATTACTTCGTGATATGGTGCGTGTCGGAAAACAGGCAATTATTACTTTTCCAAACTTTGCGTATTGGAAGACTCGTTCTTTTCTTGCATTGAAAGGGAAAATGCCTGTCTCGGAAGCTTTACCCTATATGTGGTATAACACTCCGAATATTCATTTATGTACTTTCCGTGACTTTGAAGCCCTATGTGCTGAGAATCGGATTAAAATTATTAATCGACTTGCCGTCAATGGTGACCAACAAGGTAGTATGCTCAGTAAGCATATGCCGAACCTATTTGGTGAAGTCGCAATTTATCGAGTGAGCGCTCTATGAAAAAGACATTTATCAGCACATTTTTATTTGGTCTGATCAGTATACAAGCGCACGCTGACTATGTTGCTCAACCACAATCAGTTGCAACACAGGCAGCGCGATATTCAGTGATGGGTATCAGTGAATTACAAAGCGCAGCAAAATCTGGTCAAGCTGGGGCACAATTTTATCTAGCAACACGTTACCAGTTTGGTAAAGAAGTGGCTAAAGATGAAAAACAAGCTTTCACTTTATTCAAGGCAGCAGCAGATCAAGGTTTATCTGCTGCACAGTTAAATGTCGGTCGTATGTATGCAGATGGCATCGGTACGAAGAAAGATGAAGCTTTGGCGCGTAAATATTTCGAGAAAGCTGCGAGTAATGGCGATAACCGTGCCAGCTTCAATCTTGCAATGATGGAAGAGCAAAAGAAAAATTTTGTTGGTGCTTATCAATGGTATGAATTATCTACCCGTGATGGCATGCTGGATACTAAAGTCATCAGCCTATCTGAAGGGAAGAAAACCGCGTTGGCTGCTAACTTGACTCAAGATCAGATTCGTACTGCACGTGACCGTGCTGATAAATGGATTCAAGCGCAATAATCTTGCTTAGATCTATTGAGTAATATAAAAAACCGACTTGTAAGAGTCGGTTTTTTATTGGTTTTATTCCAAATTGATTTAAATGTAGTTCAATTTCTACTTTTACAAAAAGATCTTAAGCTGCTATTTATCTTAAATTGTTCATTTTTTAGTACTCATGTCTCAGATATGTGCGGAACTCACCCAAGATCAATCACATCGTCCGATCTTGGAATATGCACTCCAGTATATTGATGCGACCCTCCCTCGTGTTGCCATTGATTGTGGATGTGGCGCAGGCAATGAAGCAGCCTTCTTACTCAAACATGACTATCGGGTTTATGCCTTTGATCCCTCTGAAGCAGCACAACGGGCATGTCAGTATCGATTTAAAAATCATCCTAAATTCTTTTTCTCAAATCATGTTTTTGAGAATTATCCGTTTCCATCAGCCAGTATTATCATTGCCCTATTCAGTCTGTTCTTTTGCGCCCCTAGCCAAATTGATCATGTACTCGCAAAGATGAAACATGCCTTGCCGCAAGGCGGGATTTTATTAATACAACTTTTAGGTCAAAATGATGCTTGGTTATTACAACAGCCTCAGACCATGCAAGGATTTAATCGCCAGCAAATTAAACAACTGTTCATTGAAGATTATGAAATTTTATTGAATCAAGAAACCAGAACAGAACATCCAAATGCTCACGGAAAAATTAAATTCTGGAATTTCCACACACTGATTTTGAAAAAACTTTAGCATGAAATTTTCTTTTACCGTTACACCCTATTCAGATGGAATTTATGCTGGTCTTAACATGCAGATCATTCCCTATGATTTGCAACAAAATCCAAATTGTGATCATTCAATTGTCATTGATGAAATCGCATTTTCTTTAGTAGAGCACTTATTTTTAAGGGATAAAAAGCCTTGGTCACACTGGGGAAATACA
>NZ_DDAH01000132.1:0-1770 GCF_002333245.1 Acinetobacter sp. UBA2063 | reverse complement strand
CACACTGGGGAAATACATATCTTGATGCAGGAGAAATAGCGCAAGTTATTGCAAAACTTGATACATATAAAGTTTACTTAGAAGCTAAAAAATATTTACGCTATAACGATAATGTTCGTCTTTTATTTAAACAAGAAACAAAATTTTTTAAGAAAAAATATCCAAAATATAAAGTGGAAGTGATCAAAATGATGGATGATCTTATACGTTTCTTAAGCAAACTATTAGAACAAGATGTTGATGGACTTACTATTATCGGTGTTTAATCATAAAGATATACAACCGACTTAGACCACCAAATCGAGTACAATTCATCTGATTTAAAATATTGAGATTTTCAGCATGTCTACCCAAGCATGGCTCAACCAAGGCAGCCTTGTCCTTGCAAGCAATAACAAAGGTAAAGTTGTTGAATTTGAACATCTGTTTCAACAACTGAATCTTCCTGTCGAGATTATTCCGCATGGCAAACTCGATATTGAAGATGCGATTGAAGATGGTCTTAGCTTTGTTGAAAATGCCATTATCAAAGCACGTCATGCATCTAAACTTTCAGGTAAACCTGCACTGGCAGATGATTCTGGACTATGTGTCCCGATCTTAGGTGGCGCACCTGGGATTTACTCAGCACGTTATGCAGGCGAACATGGCAATGATGCTGCCAATAACCAAAAACTGTTGGCTGATCTTGCACCTTTGCGTAAAGAAGGCGAAACCATTGAAGGCATGTTTGTTTGTGTCTTGGCATTGGTCACCCATGCAGAAGATCCACTCCCACAAATTTTCCAAGGCATTTGGAAAGGTGAGATTTTAGCCGCCGCACGTGGTGAAAACGGTTTTGGTTATGATCCTTTATTTTGGCTACCAGAACTCAATGTTTCGAGTGCTGAACTCAGCAAAGCTGAGAAAAATAAGATCAGTCATCGCGGCCAAGCGATGCAGCTGTTTAAAGCCAGTTTGGTTTAAAACCCTAAAGTGCTCTCCTATATGAGGGCACTTTTTATATGCAGCAATAGACCATAGATCACAATCACCATACAGCTTACGATGGTTCCTGCAGCAATATAGCGAGCTGAAATGCCCGTACCTTGGTAATGCGTTTCCAAAGCAACAATATTAGCGGCAGGCGGCAGACAAAATAAAAAGAACAGCACAGGTATCAAGAATTTAATCTGTGGAATCTCAATGCAATAATAAGTCACGCTACAAATGACCAGACCACACAATAATTTCAGCATCAGTGTGCGCGTATTTAGCCATAAGTCAGCCCGATGCACCCGTGTATATCTGAGCCACATCCCTAAAATACACATCCCTGCAAAACTCATCCCAAATTTGGCAACATCATACAGCCCTTCTAGAACAAGATTCCCCTGTAAACGTTGAATACCACATAGCCATAAAATCAATGCTGCAAACAAGGCCAAGACTGGCGGTGATTGTAAAACTTTCTGGAAAATCACTGAGGCGTTTGATGATTCTTTTGAAACTGCAGTCACTGCCCAAATATTGCCAAATAAAGATCCGCCAATATACAGTGCAATCATCGCTGCACTGACTTGCTCGCCAAATAAGGCTATGGCGAATGGAAAACCAAGCCAACCAATATTGCTATAACTCAAACAAAGTGCCTGCAAACGGTCTTTAGAGAAATAGGCAAATAAGTAAAACAGCAAGATCGATGAAATGAAACTAAATAGAATAAGTGCAAAGCTACCTGCCTGATAGAACACCATATTGTAAATAATCACGACAGGAATAAATAACCGC
>NZ_DDAH01000105.1:0-4467 GCF_002333245.1 Acinetobacter sp. UBA2063 | reverse complement strand
GTCGGCTATGTTACCCTAAATTTCTTTAAAGTCAACCATCAATTTCAACTTTATTTTAAACCACTTTAAATAATTGATTTAAAACAACTTTTAATCAACAGCACCGCCGATGGAGTCGCATTATAGATCATTCTAAATACCTTACAACCCCTTTCTTTAAATTATTGCAACAACTGCCTACTTCTTGCACAAATAGGGTTGAAAATGTGGAATTTGGTCCATTATGTGTTGAGTCTTACTTTTTTCCTGCCAATGCAAGGGACGACAGTCGATGTATTCACAATAGCCTGAACCCTCATAATTTTCATTTTTCCAGAACAATTGGTAGTTGAAGCTTCCCACATAACCCGCTGCCAAGCCAAATTTATAGTCCCCTCGGCTTTGTGCCTGTAGATGAAAAACAACCTCATCATTTTCTTGATATTGCCAAATAAACTCTCTGGGCAAATACATTTCCCGACCATTCGGTGTCTGGATTTTAGGATAGACCCGTGTCACATCAAAAATGACCTGTTTCTCATAAAGTCGTGTTTCCTGTCCCGCAGACTGAATCTCAATTCTTGAAAAAACGATGTTGTTCCATTGGTTTCTTAGTTCTGAGAATACGATTTGTAAGTCTGGAGTCACCTGAATAATTTGATAAGTAAAAAAATTAAAGGCTATGAAAGGTAAGTAAATTGCCCTGGCATGTTTTAAGATGCCCTGTGCCTCAATTTGGTATTTCTGTTTTTTGTAGGTGATTTCACCCTCACACTGGCATCTTGCATACCAATAGTCCGCTACACCCCATTGTAAAGCTGAATGATTTTCTATTTCCGCATGGGTATTTACCTTAAGCTGACAACTTAATTCTTCATCAATACGCTTAAAGTAATAATTGGGAAATTCTGCCTGAATATGGTCAACATCTAAAAATTGATAACGGTCCATTTCAAACTGACACTGTTCTTTGGCACTATAACTTTTGAGATGCCCTACAGTGGCAACACTACTACTGACCAAAACAGTTGCGGTATCAATAGCTGTGGTCGCAATTGCGCTGGCGTTATAACAGACAGGAATTCGTGGTTGCCCAATCAGGCTGATAAAGTTGAGATAATGAAACGGTTCAGGCAAGTTTGGCAAAATCAAGGCCTGATAGACAATCTTGAACAAGCCTTTTGGGGGATAAAAAGTTAAAGCATCTGTCTTATTCAGGTTCAGCAGCTTTAATTGATTGTTATTCATCAATATTGGCATACTGAACCTCCATTTTTTAGGTTGTTATTTTTGAATCATTCTTTTTGGCAAATAAAGTGGTTACCAAGCCTGAAAGAATATAGAGAATAGATACCATCAGGATTCCTACTGGAATGTTGTACGTGATTGCGGCAAAAATCAAGACCACAGGCAGCATCACAACAAAAGGTACACGTTTGCGGTCCATTTGTTTAAATGAGTAGTACTTGATATTTGAAATCATCAATAGGCCAATACCTATCATAACCACACAGTTAACAACCTGAACCACGATATCCTTTAAGTCAAAAACGAATGGAAAATCCTGTTCAACCCAGACCATTGAGATCACCGTCACCGCTGCAAGCGGGCTGGCAATTCCAATAAAGTAACGCTTGTCTACCACGCCAATCTGCACATTGAAACGTGCTAAACGGAATGCGGCACAGGCCGTATAGATAAAGCAACATGCCAAACCAATACGGCCAAGGTCATGTAAACTCCAGCTATACATCAGAATTGCTGGCGCAACACCAAATGCCAATAGGTCAGACAGTGAATCATATTGTTCGCCAAATGCACTTTGTGCCCCGATTGCGCGTGCAACACGACCATCCAGACCATCTAGCAATGCCGCCAGAAAAATGGCATAAATCGCCTGGTTAAAGTTTCCATTCATGCTTGCGATGATGGAATAGAAACCCGAAAGAAGTGCAGCAGTGGTAATCAGGTTAGGCCATAGATAGATGCCACGGCGTTTTACTTTCTGTCCCTCATGCGTCTGCTCTTCTTCTTCCACTTCAAATGTGATGCCATCGAAAGAATGGTCTCTATTATCTAAATCAGAATCTGGTTTAAGAGAATTTGTCATTATTTTCAATTCCTCGAGAATATCTTGACGGTGGTGGGCTTATTCACCCACCAACCAACGCACCGCAGCGTGACCACCATTTTCACTCATGCGCAAATGTGGGAATAGCCATTGTAGAGCCTGGTCCGCATCTTCTGAGAACTTCCAGGGTGGGTTGATCACCAACAAACCACAGCCATTTAACCCGACTGGTGTGTCATCTGGCCATACACAGATTTCGCACACCAACTGACGGCGAATCCCCGTCTTGAACATTTTCTTTTCAAAACGTTCGATCATGGCACGGTCTTTAATTGGATACCAAACCGCAAATACACCTGTAGGCCATTTTTTATAGGCAGTCTGCAACAGCTCAACCAGTTGTGGGAAATCTTTACGCTCGATCTCATAAGGTGGGTCGATCATGACCAAACCACGTTTTTCTTTAGGTGGAATAACACCCAACAAACCCTCATAAGCATCACGCTCATGCAAGCCCATACGTTTATCACGGATGTTGTGGCGTAATTGCTGGAATACATCACGCTGCATTTCAAACACAGTCGCTTTATCAATTTCACGCATCGCCTGCAAGGCAAACCACGGAGAACCAGGATAGCTGCCTTTGCCCTCTTCAGCACGCAGGCTTTCCACCAGTTTCAGGTATTCCTGAATGGCTTCAGGTGCCTGGCGTTTTTCCATTTCACCCAACTGTACCAGACGATGAATCCCTGTTAAGAATTCGCCAGATTTTTGCGCTGGCGCAAGTGATAGATCATACTTGCCCGCCCCGCCATGAGTATCAATATATCGATATGGTTTATCTTTGGCATTTAAACGCGTGAGTAGTTGAAGCAAGAGTACATGCTTCATAACATCGGCAAAGTTACCCGCATGGAAATGGTGACGGTAATTCATGTTGACAATTATTCCTCAATTCAGAGGATAGTTTAACATGAAAATAGAGGCTATTCTTTAGCATTGATGTGATCACCTCAAATTGCCCTATAAACGATTAAGCGTGAACTGGAACTGTATGCAATCTTCTTCCCTCCCAAGCCACTGGAATCTGGACAAGATTCTGGATGATTTAAATGATGCTGGATTTGCCCTGATTGATGAGGTGTATCCAAATGAATATGTACAGGCTCTGGTAGATGAATGTAGTTTACATCTGGAACAGTTCAGGGCGGCAGGTGTACAGAATGGTGTGATGAGTCACATTCGTAGCGATCATATTTTATGGATTGATGGTCAACTTCCGATTGCGCAGCAACATATCCAGACTCTGAAACATTTATCCAAAGTTTTGAATCAGGCTTTTTATCTGGGAATTAAAGAGGTGGAGGCGCATTTTGCCTGTTATCACGCAGGTGAGTTTTATACGCTGCATCGGGATAATCCACAACAGAAAAATGACCGCATGATTTCAACCGTGTTCTATCTGCATAAAGACTGGCAGGAGGATTGGGGTGGTCAATTACGTTTGCAGGATAAGAATGATCAGTGGCATATCATCCAGCCCCTACCCAATCGCCTTGCGATCTTTCAAAGTGATTTATTACATGAAGTTCTGTTATCGAAACAACAGCGTTTATCCATCACCGCATGGCTACGACGTGGAAACTCAATATGGAATGGTTAAATCCTTTAAATTACGAAAAACAGCCCGATATAACTCGGTATAACTGACGATTTTGGATCGATAAATGTCAAATGAAACCAAACAGGTGATTGCACGGATTGGTGAAACCGACCAACTTTATTTAAATGGTAATACCCCTGAACTGGCTTTGGAGCGGGCTGAATTGCGTTTGCAACTAGTCTTGCTGAGCCATGTCCGTCAGGAACAGTTGCATTTTTTGCAGGAAGCGATTGTTCTACTTGAACAGGCTCGCATTGAATATGAAGAAATGCCTTTAAGTCTATATTTAAATCTGTCTTTATGCCTTGCAAAGGCTTATATGATTTATTTTGAATTGACTAAGGAGCAACGGTTCGCCTTAATTACTCAGCAAATTCTTAAACCTTTGGCTTATACCGAAAGCTTAGAGATTTATTTCTTTCTGGCTTATGCCTCAGCAGCGAAAAAGGAACAAGCATTAACGCAACATTGGCTGAAAAAGTATGTCTCCTGTTTAGACCATGATCTGGAACTGTTACAGGTTCACCCTGCATTTAGCCTTGCCCGTGAGAAAGAATGGTTTAAAACCCTGATTCGAAATAAAGCTCACTAATGTGAGCTTTATTTTTATGTGTGCCTATTGAGTGCTATCTAAATGCAGTTGCTGATTCAACTCATCAATCACAATGGCCCAGTCGTCATCTTTATCCCAATGGCTTTTTAGGAAATCACGCTGGCCAGCACTCCAGAACTCAGCCTCATGTAGTTTTTGATC
>NZ_DDAH01000267.1:0-2688 GCF_002333245.1 Acinetobacter sp. UBA2063 | reverse complement strand
ATCTTGGTTCGAGCTGATCTTCGCATATAGAACTCAGCATATCTAAATGATAGAGATCGTATATGAGTACCGAAATGACTGATACGCCACACTACAGTGAAACATTAGAGATTGAGGGGATGACATGTGCTTCTTGTGTAGGCCGTGTGGAAAAAGCCTTAAAATCTCTTGAGGGTGTTGAATCGGCTCATGTAAATCTGGCTACCGAAAAAGCAGTCATTTATGCGCATCAACCACTTGATCGCGCTACTTTAATTAAAGCCGTAGAAAAAGCTGGCTACGAAGTGGAAGCGCTGCAACCAATAGAGCTTACGATTGAGGGTATGTCATGTGCTTCTTGTGTAGGTCGAGTAGAAAAAGCCTTAAAATCTGTTGAGGGTGTGGAATCAGCACATGTAAATCTGGCTACTGAAAAAGCGACTATTCAGGCAAGCTCATCTGTCACTCGTGACTCGTTAATTCAGGCTGTCACCAAAGCAGGGTTTGAAGCAAAGTCAGTTCATCAAACTACGGAAAGCTTTCAAGATAAAAAGAATATTGAATTAGAAAAACTTAAAAAAGATTTAATTTTGTCAGTCTTATTGACTCTACCCGTTTTTATTTTAGAAATGGGATCACACCTGATTCCCGCCTTTCATACGTTTATGATGGATAACATTGGCCAACAAAATAGCTGGTTAATGCAATTTTTCTTGACCACAGTAGCATTAATTTTTCCAGGCCGACGCTTCTTCAAAAAGGGCATCCCAAGTTTATTCCGCTTAGCACCAGACATGAATTCCTTGGTGGCTGTAGGAACATTGGCTGCTTATCTTTATTCAGTGGTTGCTACTTTCTTTCCAAGTGTCCTGCCACAAGGCACGGTCAATGTTTATTATGAAGCTGCAGCGGTTATTATCACTTTAATTCTATTAGGTAGATTTTTTGAAGCCAAGGCAAAAGGCCGAACGTCTTTAGCAATTCAACATCTAGTTGGAATGCAGCCTAAAGTTGCCAGAATACAGCTCAATAATCAGGTGATAGAAGTTCCGATTGCCGAAGTTCAAACAGGAACGATTGTAGAGATTAGACCAGGCGAGCGTATCCCTGTCGATGGTGAAGTTATTCACGGCCAAAGTTTTATTGATGAATCCATGATTACTGGCGAGCCTATACCCGTTGAAAAAACGATAGGCTCTACTGTGGTAGGAGGAACAATTAACCAAAGTGGCAGCTTAAATATCAAAGCCACCTCTGTTGGTAGTTCATCAGTGCTTTCTCAAATCATCCGAATGGTAGAGCAGGCCCAAGGCTCCAAGCTGCCGATTCAGGCATTGGTTGATAAAATTACCATGTGGTTTGTACCTGTAGTAATGGGTCTCTCTCTTTTAACTTTTCTTACGTGGTTTATCTTTGGCCCTGAGCCAGCCCTAACGTTTAGCTTAGTTAATGCAGTTGCGGTACTCATTATTGCATGTCCTTGTGCAATGGGACTTGCAACGCCTACATCAATCATGGTGGGAACTGGGCGTGGTGCTGAAATGGGTGTTTTATTCCGTAAAGGGGAAGCTTTGCAGCTGCTCAAAGAAACTAAAGTGGTTGCTGTTGATAAAACAGGGACCCTGACTGAAGGGAAACCAATTTTAACCGATCTGCATGTCTTAGAAGGGTTTGAATACAATGCCGTACTTTCACTTATGGCAGCCGTTGAATCAAAGTCTGAGCATCCTATTGCTCGAGCAATTGTACAAGCCGCTATAGATAAGGAATTAATCCTGTCTCCTGTTGCTGATTTCAAGTCAGTCACGGGCTATGGAATAGAAGCAACGGTGTCTGAACATTTGGTTCATATTGGTGCAGATCGATATATGGAAAAACTAGGTTTGAATCCTAATGTTTTTTCTCAATTTTCGGATCGTTTGGGAGAAGAAGGAAAAACTCCACTCTATGTTGCGATTGACCAGAAACTTGCTGCCATTATTGCTGTAGCAGATCCAATTAAAGAATCAACATTTGCTGCAATTGAAGCGTTACATCAGTTAGGTTTAAAGGTTGCCATGATTACAGGGGATAACCGTCATACGGCTCAAGCGATTGCAAAAAAACTGGGTATTGATGAGGTTATTGCTGAAGTCTTGCCTGAAGGTAAAATAGAGGCCGTTAAAAAATTAAAAAATCAATATGGTAAACTCGCATATGTGGGAGATGGCATTAATGATGCTCCTGCACTTGCAGAAGCAGATATTGGCTTAGCGATAGGTACAGGTACAGATGTAGCGATTGAAGCTGCTGATGTGGTTTTGATGTCTGGCAACCTGAAAGGAGTGCCAAATGCTATCGCTTTAAGCAAAGCGACTATAACCAATATTCGTGAAAATTTATTTTGGGCATTTGTTTACAATGCAGCTCTGATTCCTATTGCAGCAGGTGTACTTTATCCGCAATTTGGACTGCTACTTTCTCCTGTATTTGCTGCTGGTGCAATGGCTCTCTCGTCAATATTTGTACTAGGAAATGCTTTACGATTAAAACGTTTTAAAGCCCCCCTTACAGTTGGTTAACCATTTTTTATATATATTTAAAGTGGCTGTTGCATAAATATCTGAAGATTAGAACAACTCTATCTTTCGTCTATTTGTGCAACAAAGCCCCTTAGCTTTAAAATCATTTGAATGATTTCTTCTTGGTCTACGTGCCATAAAATACTCC
>NZ_DDAH01000026.1:0-14061 GCF_002333245.1 Acinetobacter sp. UBA2063 | reverse complement strand
ATTATTGTTACTTAGAAGACTTATATGTATCACCCGATACTCGTGGTCAGCGTATTGGTAAACGCCTGATTAAATATGTACAAAAACAAGCGATTGCCCAAAAATGTGACCGTTTGTATTGGCACACACAAGAAACCAATCATACCGCCCAGAAACTTTATAACTGGGTTGCTGAAAAACCAGGAATTATTGAATATCGTATGCCTTTGGAATAAGAAAATAGGAGTCCACCATTTAATAGAGTGGACTCCTTTTCTGATTATTTTTTGACAGGACCTTTTCTTTTCCTAATAGCTTTAGCTAGTTTATTAATTTCAGCTTTAGATTGATATAATTCATTCAATAAATGGCTCATCAATTCATAAGCATCAAAAACATCATCTATTGTTATTTCAGAATTACCATGACTGCCAGCATTACCTAACCATTTAATAGCATATAAAATATCTTCAAGATCACCTAAATTTGCATTTTTATTTTTAGCTTTAGCAATTCTAGCATCTAAAGATAAACGATGAAGTTTATTATTTTTCCTTGAATTTCTAGCTACTCCAAACTCGGTCAAAAGATTTTCAATAGCTGCTCTAACTTTATTTGCAGCAGAACCAGAAGATTGTAATGTTAAAGAAAAAGCTTCAATCAATGGTTCTTTAACACTATTAGGACATTTTTCAGGAATATTAAAAAAATTAATAGGAGGTATGAAAGTTTTTGGTGAATAATAACAATAATACTGTTGTTCCAGCTCTCCATGTTCGTTAGGTTCAGCTTCCCAATCAACAAAACCAGTACCTGAACATATTACATGCTCACCACAAGCACCATTGCTACAAATAAATACTGCTGTAAAAACTGATGATAACCAATCGAAATCCCAATCTTCTTCACTTTCTTGAATTTTTCTTGAGAGTGCTGTATCAAAAGCATAAAATTTTGTGTTATCAAGTTTTAAGCTTAATCCCTTACAAGTTGGACAAGGCAGAATAACATTATCAGTCTGTTTAAAAGGTTTTTTAAAAAGTTGTCTATCCATAATAATTTTTTCAGTCATTCTGAAGTCACATAACTTAAATTTATATTAAATGACATATTCTTAATTGCACGAATACGTCACACTAGAAGTATATATAAGTGTGATATTTGATTTTTCAAGGACAATTTATCATCAAGTACATACAGATAGTCTTTATGCACAAAAACCATCGCCTATCTCTCCAAAAGAGCCTGATACAACATCTGAACAATGTGGGCTATTTCTTCTTCACTTAAAGCAGCAAAACCAAAGCGGATATGGAAATAATTTGATATATTGTGAAGTACTGAACCAAATTGATATTCAGAATCAATATATAACTGTTTAAGAGCTTCTGCAAATTCTACCTGATAAGGCAGATTAAATTTCACCCATAATGCCATGCCTCCCGCAGGTGTAGCAATCTCAACTTTATCCTCAAAAATCTGCTGAAATATCATCACAGCAAAATCTCGACGACTTTGATAAATCTTCCGCATCTTTCGGGTATGTCGTTTGATTTCACCTTGTTGCATCAACTCGGCAATCGCCAATTCAGTAATCGCATTGCCCTGTTTATCAATCAACAAAATATCCTGTTTCATGGCTTGGATAATATTTAGATCAGCCACTACATAACCCACTCTTAAACTTGGGGCAAAAACCTTAGACAGTGAACCAACATGAATGACTTTATCGGCAGATGGCAAGCTGATTAGAGGTGGAATAGGACGACTGTCATAATGAAATTCATGGTCATAATCATCTTCAATAATATAGAAATCAAAGGTTTTGGACAGTTCCAGAAGTTTTAATCGTCTATCCATCGACATGGAAACAGTGGTCGGATATTGGTGATGTGGCGTGGTATATACTGCTGCAACTGCATGATTTTCCAATATTCTGACTAGGTGATCAGTATTCAAACCCTGTTGGTCTAATCGAACCTGAATAATTTGAAAATGATTGGATAAAAACGTTTCTACTGCTGGCGGATAAGACCATTGTTCCACCACAATGACCTGACGTTGCCGTTGTTGTTTGGCAAGTACACGAGCCGCAAGAAATATCCCCATTTGGCTACCACGAACCACGCAGATATGCTCTAGAGTAGTTTGAATAAAGCGTTCCATTGACAGCATATTCAATAAGGCTTGACGTAACTCAAGACATCCTTGTGGATCACCATAACCCATATTTTGCTGCCGAGTCACCTTAATCAGGGCATGACGATAGGCACGGGAAAATAGCTCGTAGGGAATCAGCCTGGTATCAGGAACACCATCATTCTTAATGGCTTCCTGTGAGTTGTATGATTCGGTATGAGGTTGAACAGATGTCATCATGGCAGATAGTGAATCAAGTTTGAGATCGGGCAAATGTTCAGAAACAAAAGTCCCTTGTCTTGGTTTTGATACTAGCCACCCTTGTGCTTCTAAGTCTTCATACACCGATTGTACAGTTTTTCGGTTAATCCCCAGTTCATCTGCTAAGGTACGTGAACCCTGTAAACGTGTACCTTGCCTTAATCGACCAGACAAAATTTCCTGAATAATTTGATTTGCCAGTTTAAGAAAAATGGTTTTTTCTTTACGTTCAGCAAGATGTAGTCGCATTTTCCACGGTTGTTGCATGATTTACTGGACCATATAAGTTTTAATAACTGGATATTTTAAACCCTCCACAGATTTCTTATTCTGCCCATGTCGCAATGACAAATCAACCGAATAGGAGATCTTATGGAAACTGCACTACTTGATAAGCAACAGCTGATGCAAAATGCCCAACAGAGTATGCAACAGCTTTTTCAGGATGAAGGCTACACCGATCAACAAAAACTTGCTTTAACGTGTCGCATCTTATTTGAGCATGGTCATGATTCTGGACTTGCTGGGCAAATTACTAGCCGTACCGAAAAAGGCAATACCTTTATTACCCAACGTTTCGGTTTAGGTTTTGATGAGATTACCGCAGCTAATCTAATGGAAGTTGACCAAGACCTTAAACCTTTAAATGGTGAGGGCATGGCAAATCCTGCCAATCGTTTTCACACCTGGATCTATAAAGAACATCCTGAAGTGAATTGTATTATTCATACCCACCCGACGCATATCGCTGCCCTGTCGATGCTGCGTGTTCCCTTGATTGTGTCACACATGGACACTTGTGCCTTATATGAAGATTGTTCTTTTGTCAGTGACTGGCCAGGTGTACCTGTTGGTAATGAAGAAGGGCTTTTTATCTCGGCAGCACTAGGTCAAAAACGTGCAGTTCTACTCTCGCATCATGGTCAGTTGGTGGCAGGAAAAACCATTGAGGAAGCCTGTAATTTAGCCATTCTAATTGAACGTGCAGCACGTTTACAGCTTTTGGCAATGGCAGCAGGACAAGTTCAGCAGATTCCACACGAACTTGCCAAAGAAGCTCACGACTGGCTTTCAACCGATAAACGTAATAAGGTCAATTTTGCCTATTATGCTCGTAAAGCTTTGAAAAATCATTCAGATTGCATTGAGGGATAATCACGATGAAATTAGAAGGCATCATTGCTTATCCAATAACTCCCTTTAAAGCTGAGAGCCAGGAAGTTGATTTTGACGCCCTGACCATTACCCTAAATGCACTACTAGAACATCAATGTGATGCGATTGCACCTTTAGGCAGTGCTGGTGAAAGTGCTTATCTGTCTTGGCAGGAATGGCAACAGGTTGCCGAAAAAAGTATTGAAGTGGTCAATCATCGTGTGCCTGTAATTTTAGGGATTTCCGAACTCACCACTACAATGGCAATTCAGAAAGCCGAAAAGGCAGAAGAATTGGGTGCAGATGTGATCATGGTCATGCCGATTTCTTACTGGAAACTGACAGATCAAGAAATTTATGATTATTATCAGCAAATCGCAGCAGCTACTAAACTGCCAATGATGGTCTATAACAACCCTGCCACCAGTGGCGTAGATATGTCACCAGAATTGATTGCCAAGATGTTCCAAGAGATTGAAAACATTTGTATGGTCAAGGATAGTACAGGTGATATTCAGCGTATGCACAAATTCCATGAACTTACGCAAGGAAAATTACCATTTTATAATGGTTGCAATCCTCTGGCACTGGAAGCATTCTGTGCTGGTGCGAGCGGTTGGTGTACTGTTGCTCCAAATCTGTTGGGTAAATTGCCAAATCAACTGTATCAGGCAGCGAAAAATGGGGATTTAACTCAAGCACAAACACTGTTTTACAAGCAACTTCCATTGTTACGTTTCATCGTACAAGGTGGTTTGCCAAAAACGATTAAAGCAGGTTTAAATGAATTAGGCTTTAATGTGGGTGATCCAAGGAAGCCGTTACAGAAAGCCAATCCATCTGAGGTGAATCAATTGAAGTCATTAATGAAAATGGCAATGGCAACTTAAACTGAGACAATATACTGCTACCTATTCAAAATTTTTCCTTGTCTGGGTAGTAGTGATTCAAATTCATTTTTCAGGGAATGAGATGTATATTTTAACTATTGCAACACAATGGGCGATTGTATTTAGTGGCATTTTCTTATGGGTGGGGATGCTGACTGGGGTTTGGAAATACTACCAGATTCGCCATACCGAACGAGCCAGAGCACACTACTATGTCGATATTGCCCATCGCAGTAGCTTACTGTATGCAGCCGCAAGTTTGATATTAGCCGTATTTAGCCATTTTACTGTGTTATCTCATCTGGTTGCCTTGCTTTGTGTACTGGCAAATTTGTTCTTTTTACCTTTGCCATTTTGTCTTACATTCTGCATGGGCTGCTTCAAGACACGACCAATCAGTTTAAACAGCCTCATCAACTTGGACGCTGCTCACTTCCCAACTGGATGATGACCTTTGCAATGGTCAGTTTAATTGTTGCAGAACTCGGGGCAACCACCATTTTATTACTGGGAACGATTTTTAAATTCCTGAATTAAGAATCTGTCTTTTTCCTGATGAATGTACAAAAGACTTGCTCTTTCTTTTAAATTCCAATATTGTCCTATGACAATATATTTATGTCATAGGTTTATATATGAACCAATATAGTACACCTAATAGCCTTGCTGAATTACAACAAAATATTGAAGAAATTCAGCAACAGGTTGATGCCATCTGTCAAATGATAGGACGCAATCCAGCAGAAGTTCGCTTATTGCCTGTGACCAAAACATTGCCTGCTGAACGAGTTGAACAAGCCTATCAATTGGGTTTTCGCTGCTTTGGTGAAAATAAGGTACTAGAAGCCAAAGGCAAATATGAAGCTCTACAGCATTTACAGATTCACTGGATTTTAATTGGGCATCTGCAAACTAATAAAGTGAAGTATGTAGCGAAGTTTATTGATGAATTTCATGCCTTAGACAGTATCAAACTGGCAGAAAAACTAAATCATCGACTGGCAGTGGCTCAACGAATACTTCCTGTATTTATTCAGGTGAATACCTCAAATGAACAGAGTAAATTCGGGGTCAAACCAGCACAGGCTTTGGCACTGATTGAACAATGTCAGCAATTCCCACAATTAAAAATCATTGGCTTAATGACCCTTGCCATTCATAGCCAGGACCCTGTTGAGGTCAGACGTTGTTTTCAAACCTTACGTTTATTACGGGATGAGATTCAAAAAACTTATCCCGACATCCAGCGTTTATCGATGGGTATGTCAGGTGATTTTGAAATTGCCATTGAAGAAGGTGCGACCGATATTCGGGTCGGACAGGCGATTTTTGGGGCAAGGGATTTGCCCGATAACTATTACTGGTCGGAGCAATAAACGATGAGCCAAAGTTATCAACTCACCATCTATCAGCACGGCAAGCTCATGGGCAATTTTCAGACTAGTTCTTTGCAACCTTTACAGGACATCAAAACCTTAATGGGTTATTTGCAACCACATGATGAGTTAAGTTTTGAACTTTATCAGGTTATTGAAGATACAAGATTTTTAATGCAAAAAGATGGTGCAATGCAAATCTTGGGTAGCAAAAATCTTTATCAGCCTTGTTCTATGGATATTTTGAAAGAGCAAACCACATGAGTTATTTAATGCCGATTTATCAACCTCTGGCAATCGAGTTCCAGCGTGGCGAGGGTTGTTATTTGTGGGACATAGAGGATAAATGTTATTTCGATGCCATTTCAGGCGTTGGTGTGACATTACTGGGACATGCTCATCCAGCGATTCATGCAGAAATCGTGGCACAATCACAAACCTTTTTGCATCTTTCCAACCTGTTTAAGCATGGCTGGAATGAACGTCTGGCAGAAAAACTGGCAGAGATTACAGGCTTAACACAGGCATTCTTCTGTAACTCGGGGACAGAAGCTAATGAGGCTGCGATTAAGATCGCTCGTGCCTATGGTCATCAACGAGGTATACAACGACCTAAAATTATTGTGATGCAGAATGCCTTTCATGGTCGAACACTTGGAGCGTTATCTGCAACAGCAAAACCAGCATATCGAGAAGCATTTGGGCCGTTATTGGAGGGTTTTGAGTTTGTGCCTTTTCATGATTTGGCAGCGATTGAGCAGTATCAGCATGATCCAGACGTGGTTGCTGTCTTACTTGAGCCAATTCAAGGTGAAGCAGGGATTAATATTGCCTCACCCCTTTATTTGAGACAGTTAAGAAAATTATGCGAACAACAACAGTGGTTGCTGATCCTAGATGAAATCCAGTGTGGACTTGGACGTACAGGCACATGGTTTTTCTATCAACAAGCTGGAATCTGTCCTGACATTTTAACCATTGCCAAAGGCTTAGCGAATGGTGTTCCAATTGGGGCATGTTTAACACATGAAAAATTAGGACATTTACTACAATCAGGTTTACATGGTTCAACCTTTGGAGGTAATCCATTGGCATGTCGGGTTGCATATACCGTTCTGGATTTACTGGATAAACAATATTTAGCAACCATTGCTGATAAGGGCTATAAGCTACTGGATTTATTACAGTCCAGATTAACAGGACTAAAAAATATTCAATCCGTGCGTGGTGCAGGTTTAATGATTGGGATTGAACTAATTCATCCTGTTGCCAATATTCCTCAACTGGCAAGTGAAAAATTTGGGGTACTACTCAATGTGACACAAGGCAAAGTCATTCGCTTATTACCACCCCTCATTATGACTGATGCCCAAGTTGAATATTTAGCCCAACAAATTGCACTGTTATTAAAAGAGTTAAGTCAGAATTATGTGGAGTCACAGCCATGAAAATCATTTATGCAATTCAAAGTTTGGCATTTGAGGACTTGGGAAATTTTGCTCCAGTCCTCAAAGATTTAGGCTATCAAATTCAATATTTACAGCTTGGTGTTGATGTACTGGATGAGGCATTGGCATCGAAACAACCTGTCATTGTATTAGGCGGTCCTATTGGCGTATATGAAACTGAAACTTATCCCTACTTAACAGATTTTATTGCAGCACTGACTCAACGTTTAAAAAAGAATTATCCAACTTTAGGCATTTGTCTGGGGGCACAATTGATTGCCACTGCGTTGGGTGCAGAGGTCTACAAGGGACATGTCAAGGAAATTGGCTGGAGTCGTTTAGTCCTCAATAATCAGGGCTTAGCCTCACCATTAAGACATCTGGAAAATGTGCATGTGCTGCATTGGCATGGCGATACATTTGATATTCCTGAATCTGCAAAGCGTTTAGCAGGTTCAATGTATTACCCAAATCAGGCATTTTCTGTAGGTTTAAATATTCTGGCACTACAGTTCCATGCCGAAGTTGATCCACATACTTTTGAACGCTGGCTGATTGGACATACTGCTGAATTAAATCAGGCACAGGTTGATATTTTAACCTTACGCCAAGAGAATACATACTATGGCAACCTATTACAGGAAAAAGCCAGCCTGCTACTTCGTGACTGGCTCAGCAATTTAATCCCTGTATAACCCCCTGAGATAGAACTTTTTATGAACATTACAGGCAATACCGCTCAAGATATTCAGGATAATATCCGTACACTGATTAAAGAGGGAGAGCTTCAAGAGGGCGACTTTTTACCGAGTGTACGGGAACTGGCTGAACAGCTCGGTGTTAATCGTAATACAGTTGCGGCTGCCTATAAGAATCTAGTTGCGATGGGGATTGTGATCTCCAGAGGACGTTTAGGGACACAGGTTAAATCCTATCAATCTTCACGTCTATTAGAAGGCTTTCAACCCCTATTACAAGGAACTGTTGATTTAGCACATGGCAATCCAAAACGTGAATTGTTGCCTTCTCTCAAGCACATTAATTTAACTCATTTTAACTGCGCACTCTATGGGGAAAATATTTACCATCCTGAACTATTAAAAATCACGCAGGAAAAAATATTTGCCGATATTCCACAGAACTTTAGTATTGAATTTACTTATGGTGCGGTAGATGCCATCGAAAGGATTCTAGCTGCCTACTTGGTTTCATCAGATATGATTGCGGTAGAACAGCCTGGCTTTATCACCAGTATTTCTGCCATTGAACAACAACAGTTTAAAATGTATCCCTTTACAGTCAGTGAGCATGGCTTTGATCTCAATGAATTGCTACAAGCCTTACAGGCAAATGTGCAAGCAGTGATTATTACGCCACGCTCGCAGAATCCGACAGGTTATAGTCTGGACACAGTACAGGCTGAAAAAATTTATAAAATTCTTGAAGACTATCCACATGTATTGGTCATTGTCGATGATCATTTCTCATTATTAGCTCAGGCTCAATACCAGCATATTATTCCGCCCTCAACGAAGCACTGGGCAGTCATTCGTTCAGTATCGAAGTATTTATCTCCTGATTTCCGTTTTGCATTTGTATGTTGCGATTCTGAGACTTCAGAAAAACTACACCTCAAACTGAATGCTGGTTCAACATGGGTCAGTCATATTATTCAGGAAATGGTTTATCAACTATTCAGTTCAGAACAGTTCCCTGAAACGCTACAAACAGCTAAATCTTATTACCAACAGCAAAATCAGAAATTTGTTCAGTACTTACAAAAATTTAGCATTCCCTGTGCAACCCATTATGATGGGCTAAATGTCTGGTTATCGCTACCTTATGCAGATAAAACGACTCAAATTCTACGGCAACGAGGTTGGTTAGTTCGTTCAGGACAAGACTTTAGAGTAAATCAGGATATATCAGCAATCAGAGTCAGCACCTCAGACATGACAGAGACACAGATGCAGGAATTTTGTCAGCAGCTACGACAAATTTATGAGGTAGTGGTTAATTTATAAAAAGGTTTTTACTCTTAAAGAATCTAGCAATAGTGTTCTTGTAGGGCATAGATCCATTATTTCTGACAATGCAATTTAAGTAAATCAATAATAGGGACTGCAATATGATAAAGATTCGAAATTTTCCAGAGAATGCCCGAATTACCTTTCTTGGCTCTATTTTTAAGGATCATAAAAATAGTGAATGGAACATTCATATTGGTTTAGAAAATCATTATAACCATTTACCAGATTATGAAAAATATAGGGTAAAACATGCTCGTTTTTCCAATATGCCACTGTTAGCAAAAAATAGAAAATTTAATCAAACCAAAGAAATTTCCTCCTACAATGAATCTATCATCACCATTCAAATTGATGATTTTAATAATTGGAAAATCACAAGAAATAAATCAGGACAGTACATATTTAGCCACATTGTGAGCGACTTAAAAGGTACACACAAGGATATTCAAATCCATTTACCGCACATAGAACTGGCACGAGTCTTGTTTTTCCATAATGCTTATTTATCTAAGGCAGCTTTAGATCAAAGAAAGCTAACAACAGAATATTATATTGTCCCAGCAGAACATCAAACCATTATTCACGTTCATGAATTTTGTCGCTTTCCACCCAATCAGTATGATAGTGTCGGTATGCGTCGCCTACTGTCATGGATATTACTGGATACTGAGGCACGAGCGTCCTATGAAAGTATTTCCAAACATTTTTCGATTGAGCAAGTTAAAACTAAAACACAAACCTTTTGGAATTTCAATTTTGCACCGCCCCCATTAATAGGGGCTGAAATTACAATGAAAGTTTACTTCAGTGAAAAAAACCAACAACATTATGTGAATGAAATCATTGGGATCGCCAATTTACCAACTGATATTTCTAATGAAGTGATTTTTTGTAGTCCAAAATTTACCGTAAAAAATAGTTATGAAAAAACAGGTGGAAACTCTGGAGGACGTAACACCTCCAACGATGATCCAACTATTGATGATGAAAAAGAAGCGGATAGTGATCGGAAAATTACCAAGATTGAATCTCCAAAAGTTGCTATGTCCCTTGCCAGTCCTTATGAAACAAAAAAGGCGACACTTAAACGTTCAGGTAAAAAAAGTATACCAAATCAGAATGATGTTGAAATTTTACCCGATCATAGTGTGAATACAGGTGAAGCCACGATTTTTGGTGAAATTGGCCGTGGAGAATTTGAGAATGCCCATGATGAGAGTGATGACCTTGCATTTTTCATGAAAAGATTTGAAGCATTCAAAGTCATGGTTGAACAATTTGCATCACAACATCGTATTCAGCCCATCATTCATGTAAATAAGCTGCCTGAGGTCAATCGTTCCAAGCTACATAGAACTCATGATGGTAATCCAAGGTGTATTATTGAAGTCCAGCTTAGCTTTCAAGGCAAAAAATTTGTCATTTTGGAAATAGATACCAGTGATAATGTAAAGCCTCTTTCTACACTGATTCTCAAAATCTCAGATACAGACACATGGAACTCACATTTTCCAACTTTTCGGAAGCAAATCGTTAAACGCTCTTTACGTTGGCCAACCGCTAAATCTTTACAAGACATAGGGATAAGGAAAACCTTTAATCATCCACGAAATCTAGTTGAAATGGCTGAGTCTGATGAAGAGTTTAAGAATTGGGGGAGACGGTTTGGGGATATTTTGATGAATTTATAATTATTTTTATCAATGTGTTACAAATAGATCAAAAATAGATTTTAGTGCTATCTAACATCTAGATATAATTCTTTGATAAAAGAATATGAAAATGGTTTAAATTTATGAATATAGAGCAAGGACTTATCTCAAGACTAAAGGATGATAAAAAAGCTGATGCTCAACAATGGTTTCAAAGGCTCATACAACCTAATGAGTACGTTGGAGATTTATACTCGATTAACTACGAAACTGCACGAGTAATTATTCATGACTTTTATCGTGCAAAGGTTGGAGGAATTCCAAGCCTAAGTTTTTTAATTGCATCTCGAGTAGACCCTAATAGTTCAAATATTGATTTCAAAACAGAAGACGCCTCATTCATTTTATTAAGGGTCATGGATGCTGCTTCATTACCACAAGATAAAGAAGCAGAAAGAATAAGAGTGGAAACTGCTCAACGTATCAGTGGTGAAACTGAAAAACATTGGGATCATGCTAGTGCAATGGATGCAAGAACAAAGAATTTACTTGGATTCGCTGGCGTTCAATGTCGAATCATTGGAACATTTTTTCTTGAAGCAAGTGGACACCAAGAAAATGCTCCCCTTAACTTGAAATTCGGAAGTGACATTTCTAACTATTATCCAAATCGTGGTTTAAAAGTTTACAAACCTAACGGGGATGCTCTAAACAGTATTGTCAATTATATTGATCCATCAAATATTCTAGAGTTAAAGAATCGCTATGGAAATGTAGCAAAAGATGCCAAAGTACAAATTGGACATGTTCGATATGCTTCTACCAATAGAAAGTATCAAAATATAGATGATGTACCCGTTTATATTCACCCAATGGACCTGCTGAATCAAAAAACGGCTCTCTTTGGTATGACAAGAACAGGGAAATCAAATACAACAAAAATTATTGCCAAATCTGTTTTCGAATTAAGAAAGTTACGAGATAAGGAAAATAAAGATATTAGAATTGGTCAAATCATTTTTGACCCAAATGGTGAATATGCAAATGAAAATGTGCAAGACAATAATTCAGCATTAAAAAATGTTTGGCAACTTCTTCCAGATGGAATAAAAGCAAATGAAGTTATTACTTATGGTATTACAAAGCACCCAAATGATCCTGACCGAACTTTAATGCTTCTAAATTTCTTTGAAACAGAGAATCTTCAGACTGGCAAAGAAATTATTGACAGTATTCTTTTCGAAGATAGCACAACGTACATAAAAAACTTTTGCCAAGTAAGTTTTGAACCTCCTGCCGCTAATGATAGAAGTGCTTTAACAAGACATAATCGCAGAGTTTTAGCATACAAAGCTATGTTAGCAAGAGCAGGCTTTACCATTCCACAAAACCAAAGACCAGTTACAACAGGCCTTTTCAATCAACAGTTAAGAGATGCCTTACAAAATAGTACAGGTGACAATGCAGCAGAGTATCAGTCAGCAGCACAAATTTTTGGGAATTCAGCCCCAACTTGGGGACAACTTGCGAATGCTTTTGAAACTCTTGATAAGTTTATGCGTGATAGTAAAAGTGGTTATCAAGCATTTGAAACAGCTTATGTTAATCGTGCAAACAGTTCAGGAGACAGATGGGCAGATGAAGATTTGAAAAAAATCATAGGTATTTTCCAATACCCAAATGGAACAAGAAAAATCGGAAAAGCAGCAGAACAACATAGTGCAGATACAACAAGCGACTACGCAGAAGATATTTACAATCATTTAGTACAAGGTAAATTAGTCATCATTGACCAATCAAGCGGTGAACCTGAATTAAATAAATCTTCTGCTAAAAGAATTATGACGAGAATTTTTAAGGATAATCAGCGTAAATTTATTCACGGAAAAACTGATATTCCTGAGATTCTAGTTTATTTAGAAGAAGCTCACAATATTTTACCTGCGGGTAATGATCTAGATTTAACAGATGTATGGGTAAGAACAGCAAAAGAGGGATCCAAATATCGTATTGGAATGGTATATGCAACTCAAGAAGTTAGTAGTATTCAAAAAAATATTTTGAAGAATACTGCTAACTGGTTTATTAGCCATTTGAATAATACTGATGAGACTAAAGAACTCTGTAAATATTATGATTTTATAGATTTTGAACCATCTATTAGAAGAGCACAAGATAAAGGCTTTCTGAGAGTGAAAACTTTGAGTAATCTTTTTGTAATACCTGTTCAAGTAAATAAATTTGAGGTTTAAGGAAGAAAATGGGATTTGAAGGCGAATTCGCAAGTTATGATCCATTAAGAAGACTACTTGATAGTGAAAAAGTCAAATTACTTCAAGAGCGTTTAAAAATAAGACAGCAACAAAAAAGTGGAGAAGAATGCGGAATTTCAATTATCAGAAAATCTGAATTAATTGAAAGCTCTTTACAACCTGACCTTATTTTAGCGATTGATGGAAGTTATCAAGTACATAAAGTTCAAAATGGTTTCCCAGGTGCCGAATTTGGATATGTAACTATTGCTTCAGTATTAATTGATTTGGTCCAAGTTAGTGAACTGGAAAAACAAGACTTTATTGAACCCAAAAAATTTCGAGAAACAGAAAAAGCCTCAACCCTTGAAAGTGTATTCCCTGGGTATAATGTTATTTTAGATTCTGAGAAAGATGCCAAAGCATCCTTTCGTAAAGCCTTATTTGAAGAGTTAAAAAGTAATATTGTTTTTTCTGAGGGAGAGACATTACTTGATACATATGAGCATTTATTTCGAATAAAAAGAGAACAGTTTAAAGAAAAGAATTTACCCAAAAGTCCAATTGAAGACATAAGTGAAGAAATGACCTATGGTTATGGGGAATACACTTGTCCTCATAGTGGTGAAACCCTTTTTTCAACAGATGCACTACGTTTACATGAACTAATGAATCCTGGAGGTAGTAATGGTGAGCTGTTTGGTCAAACTATGGCAACATTGGAAATGCTATGGCTTATTCATATTCTAAGAGCATTTGAAAAAAAGAATTGGTTAGCTACATTACGTAGAGTTGCTTTTATTATGGATGGTCCATTAGCGGTTTTTAGTACTTCTGCTTGGTTAACAAAAGTTATTAACCATGAGCTAATCAGAATAA
>NZ_DDAH01000220.1:0-8471 GCF_002333245.1 Acinetobacter sp. UBA2063 | reverse complement strand
TGGAGTATATACTGCGATTCAGTATGGTAATATCAAGACTATTCTTAGAAAAACTGGGTCGGATGATAAAATTCCCCAAAATATCAAATGAACTTTGGGGATTTTATTTATAAAATCGCTTTCAACCGCTTCACGACTTCTTCGCACTGTGCTAAATCAGCGACAAGCGCCATCCGCACATGGTTTTCACCTGGATTACCCTGTTCAGTATCACGGGATAGATAACGACCTGGCAATACCTTGATATGCGTTTTTTCCATCAACATTTTGGCAAAAGCTTCATCATTATCGACTTTAAGCCAGTAATAAAAACCTGCATCTGGTTTTTGTAATGGCAGTAAATGACCCAATTCAGACTGGAATAAATCAAATTTGGTACGGTATTGCTGGCGATTTTCTTCGACATGCGTTTCATCATTCCACGCTGCAATCGAAGCCAGTTGATGCTGTACAGGCATTGCCGCGCCGTGGTAGGTGCGATATTGCAAGTAAGGCTTTAACAATGCCGCATCACCAGCAACAAAACCTGAGCGCATTCCTGGCAAGTTTGAACGTTTAGACAATGAGTGGAACACGATACAGTTTTTATAGTCATCACGTCCCAATTCAGCACAAACTTCCAATAGCCCAATCGGTGCCTGATCAAACCAAAGTTCTGAATAACATTCATCAGATGCAATCACAAAACCATATTGGTCAGAAAGTGCAATCAGTTTTTTAAACTGTTCTTTTGACAGTACTGTACCTGTTGGATTACCTGGGGTACACACAAATAATAACGCCGTTTTTTCCCAAACTTCGGCAGGCACGGCATCAAAATCGCCGAGATAGCCATTTTCTTCAGTGCAGTTGATAAAATAAGGTTTTGCACCTGCCAACAGCGCAGCACCTTCATAAATCTGGTAAAACGGGTTCGGCATCACGATATAAGGCGCATCTTCACGTTTAATCAATGCCTGAACAAAGGAGAAGATTCCTTCCCGTGTTCCAGAAACAGGCAAAATATGATCTTCCGCACTGATTTGGTTCAGTTTGAAACGATTGCTCAGCCATTGTGCAGTACTTTGGCGCAGCTCAGGCAAGCCTTTACTGTTGGGGTAGGTTGATAAATGCCCAAAATTATCAATAATCGCTTGTTTAACGAACTCAGGTGCGGGGTGTTTAGGTTCACCAATTGACAGTGGAATCAACGGTAAATCGGCAGGTTGTAGCCCTTTAAAAAGCTGGTTTAACTTTTCAAAAGGATAAGGATGCAATAAAGATAAACTTGAGTTCATTGAAACAATTACCAAACTGTAGGGGCGTATTGCATACGCCCAATGTATTGATGAAAATTGGAATTACGATGGGTTAAGAACCTGATTTGACACTTCATCCAAAGCGGATTTTAGTGTTTCCGCAAAGGCCTTGACTTCTTCATCTGTAAGCAATACGCCATTTTTCTTGGTGACAAAGAAAATATCCTCGGCACGTTCACCCAATGTTGCAATTTTAGCAGAGTGAATGTCCAGACCTTGCAGCATAAACAGGGCACCAATTCGTGCCAGTAAGCCAGGTTGATCCAGTGTCGAGATTTCAACCATGTGTTGCTGTAAGGCTGGATTTAGCACAATATCAACCGTATTCTGCACATCAAAGTGACGGAGGTGGCGCGGAATACGGCGTTGCATAATACCTGGATATTGGTCTGAATGACTGAGAGCATCAACCAGAGCCGCTTTAACCTTACGTTCCCGATCAGGATCGGTGAGCAATGTGCCAAAACGGTCCAGCACCAAGTAAGTATCCAGACTAAATGCAGTGCTTGCGGTGATAATTCTGGCATCCTGAACATCAAGGTTCATACGGTCCAGCACCGCCACAGTGGTTGCGAACAGGTTAGGCTGGTCACGGGTATAAATAAAGATTTGAACCGCATCATCTGCGGCATTACGATGTGCGCGTAATAAAACCAAGGGCTCTGGATTATCGCCGTGCTGTAGAATCGCCTGAGTGTGCCATGCAATCTCGTTGGCAGACTCCTTGACAAAATATTCATCCCCCAGCTCTTGCCAGACTTTTTCTACTTCGGCGAGCGAGAAGTCATTGACCAGTAATTCACTGGCTGCAAACTTGGTGTCCTCAATCAGCATCTGGTAATCCACAGGGCGACCTAAACCTGAGCGAATCACGTCACGGGCATAGGTATAGAGCTGGCGCATCAGAGAAGCGCGCCATGTGTTCCAGAGTTTTGGATTGGTTGCGTTAATATCTGCAACGGTCAGTGTATACAGATAATCCAGATGCTCCATGTCACCAACTTTTTCAGCAAATTCCTTTACTTCGTCAGGATCGGAAATATCTTTTTTCTGGGCTGTGAGTGACATCAGGAGATGGTTGTTAATCAGCCAGGCCACCAGTTTGCATTCGCGCTCGGTAAAACCATGTGTGCGGCAGAACTTAATTGCATCAATTGCCCCAAGTTCGCTATGGTCACCGCCACGACCTTTGGCGATGTCATGGAAAATTGCCGCCATATACACAATGTCATGTCGTGCAATACGCTGGAACACTGAGCTGACCACAGGGAAATCCTTGGCAAATTCAGGCGCTTTAAAACGGCTGAGATTACGCAGCAATAACAGGGTATGTGCATCAACCGTATAAATATGGAACAGGTCGTATTGCATCAATCCCATAATCTGCCCGAAAGCAGGAATATAGTTGCCCAAAACGCCGTAACGTTTCATCGCCACCATCGTATTGTAGAGATGCGGTGAGCGAATGATTGACATAAACAACGCCTGATGTTCTGGGTTGTCGCGGAAACGCTGGTCAATCCGCTTGGCTGCAAGGACCAGCAGACGCAAGGTGCGGGCGCGAATACCTGTAATCTCAGGACGGTTTGCCAATAGATAGAATAATTCTAAAATCGCGCTCGGTTCTTCAGAGAAAACCTTATGGTGTTGTACGGCAAGTTTGCCATCCACAATTTTAAAGCGGTCATTAATTTCTACAATCTGGCGTTCATAGTCAGGCAAACGTGGGGTAATCACCGACTCATTGAAATAGGCAAGCAGCATTTCACTCAGGGTAGAAACCTGTTGGGCAGTGCGGTAATACCGTTTCATGAACTGTTCAACGGCAAAATTGACGTGTTGACCCTCTTCACGGACATAGCCAAACTTTGCTGCAATATCACGTTGATATTCAAACAATAAACGGTTTTCATCACGTTTTGCCAAGCGATGTAAATGGGTGCGGATTTCCCATAGAAAACTTTCCGCTTCTTCAAGTACAGCAAGCTCAAATTCAGTGATAAAACCTAAATGTACAAGGTCATAGATACGGTTGACACGGAAGTGGCGTTTTGCAATCCAGCCAATCTGGTTGATGTCACGAATACCGCCTGGCGCATTTTTAATGTCGGGTTCCAGATTGCTTTCAGTGTTGTTATGTTGGGCATAGCGCTTGGCTTGCTCAGCCATTTTCGCATCATAGAACGTTTTATCAGTCCAGGTTTGCGCCACAATACGGCGAGGCCACTTGGCAAGCTGTTCATTACCTGTGATTAGACGCGCTTCAATCAGGGTGGTGGCAACCGTCAGGTCATTACTGGCTTGTTCAACGCAGTTTTGAATAGTGCGAACGCTTGTCCCTGGCTTAAAATTACCGACATCCCAAAGTGAGGAAATAAAAGCGGAAATCAGTTTTTCTTGTTCTTCACTGATTTCATCCTCTGACAAAATCATGATGTCGGTATCGGAATAGGGGAGCATCTCATGGCGACCATAACCGCCAACAGCAAATAAACCCAACTCGGTTTGATCTAAGCCTGCATGATTCCAAAGAAAAATGAGTGCCTCATCAATCGAATCAGATCGGGCACTAATCACATCACGAATGGAAGCACCATTTTCATAACTTTGCTGTAATTGCTTTTCTACATCTGTTCGCCATTGGTTAATGGCTTGAATATCATGAAGGCTGGTGACGTAGTTTAACAAAGGCGATGTATTGATCATGAAAATGGGTCTTCTATCAAAGTCCCTCTTGGTCAAAGAGGGATTAAGGGAGATATTTTAAGCGTTGGTTTGTACAATCACCTGATCTGCTGCCTGCTGTGCCAGTTCACGCGCGAGGTCTGTGGTTTCAGCACGTGCGGTGGCAACACCCATACGGCGGCGTTTGAAGCCCTCTGGTTTACCAAACAAGCGCAAGTCAGTGTTCGGGTTTGCCAAAGCAAGATTTAAGCCAGAGAAGCTCAGGTTGTTCGCATCCACACCTGCATAGATTACGGCACTGGCTGCCACACTATGACGGGCTGTGTTGACTGGTAAACCTAAAATCGCACGAGCATGCAGCTCAAATTCACTCTGGAACTGTGATGCCAGAGTTACTAGACCTGTGTCATGTGGGCGAGGTGAGACTTCACTAAACCAGACTTTATCGCCTTTAATAAATAACTCTACACCAAAAACACCACAGCCACCCAAAGCGGTTGTGACTTTATTTGCAATACGTTTTGCTTCCTGCAAGGCTGCGACTGTCATTGGTTGTGGCTGCCAGCTTTCAACATAGTCACCCGCATCCTGACGGTGTCCAATTGGATCGCAGTAATGGGTTTCGATTTCACCTGTTGCTGGATTTTTAGCACGTACGGTTAATAGGGTAATTTCAAAATCAAAATCAATTTGTGATTCAATGATCACTGTACCCTGATTGACACGACCACCTTGCATGGCATATTCCCAGGCCACATCAACCTCATCAAAGTTCTTAACACGGGACTGACCTTTGCCAGAAGAGGACATGACAGGTTTAACAAAGTTTGGATAACCAATATCGTCACATGCTGCACGGAAGCTTTCCAATGTGCTGGCAAAGCGATAGGCGGAAGTGGGCAAGCCCAGTTCTTCCGCAGCTAAACGGCGAATGCCCTCACGGTTCATGGTGAGGTTGACGGCTTTTGCTGATGGAATCACCGTTGCAGTTTTGCGTTGCTCGATTTCAAGCAAAACCTCAGTCGCAATGGCCTCAATTTCAGGAACAATTAAATTCGGTTTAATTTTTTCAATCAGTTGTTTTAATTCAGTTGGATCTGCCATATTCAGGGTATAGGAATAATGGGCAACCTGCATGGCAGGTGCATGGTCATAACGGTCAGCCGCATGAACTTCGACACCCAAGCGTTGTAAAGAAATCACCACTTCTTTACCCAGCTCTCCAGAACCTAACAGTAAAACCTTAAATGCAGAAGATTGAAGTGGAGTTCCAAGAGTAACGCTCATGCGAATAATCCTATCCTGATAAATTTGTGTTTAAGCATAGCAGAACTTGCCGCTGAATTAAGCTTAAATTGACACAAAAAATGGTTTTTGTTAGACAAAAATCCTACCTTGTATTGTTTTCGCTTATTTAGACATTGACCTGATAGTTCAGCCCCAATTCATCCGCATTTTTGCCCCGTATTCCCCAGTTACATTTCGGTGTTTCAAAAATCGTGATTTCAATATCCTGAGCTGAAATGCCACATTGCTGTTGAATATTGGCAAAGATTGCCTGCACAAAGCGCTTTTTGGTTTCTATGCTTCGACCCTCAAACATGAAAATTTCAATAATGATGTAGCGGTCACTACGGTCATCTGGATAGATAAAATCATCTTGTTTCAGGGCAATAAAACGCTGAAACTTCTTTTCCACAGGATAGCTCAGACTTTCAACCAAAGCCTGATGGATGGCTTGGGAAAGCTGATCTCTAAATTGATCTATTGTTTTGCGATGCGCATAGATTTTTATTTGTGACATGAGTGGTTTTTATCCATGATAAATAAGTAACAATGATTGAGAATTATTCCCAGATTGACTAGCATAATGCCGAAATATTTCATTGGCGACTTGATATGTCTAATCCAAAAACTCGTGTGGCAATAATCGTATTGTGTAGCACCTTTTTATTGACTGCATGTGGGCAGGGAGACAATCAACCTGAAAAAAAGGTTGAAATCAAACCTGCGCCAAAATTAAACAATGATGCAACCACTTATGCAAATGCGGCGTGGACATTGATTAATGAAATTGACCCAATTATCTATAATAAACAAGTCTCTGAAATTGAGGAAAAAGTCAGGAAACCTTTACGCCAGCTCAGCACGGATTGGCGGATCAATGTCAAAATGACCGACTCTGTGACAGAAGGCAAATATGCACTTTGCCGTAAGGCACTGACCAGTCTGGACACATGGGCGCGAGATGTAAAAGATCGTTCATCTAGCTCCGCGCAGAAGCAGGCAGACTATGAACGTGATAAAGCCCAATGTAAGGATGCAATTGATAATCCTGCACTGGGAAATACCTCTCCAAAATAAAATAAGCGGGAAGAAAAATCCCGCTTTGGTGGTTTATGTCGCACTTCAAGTTTTACTCTGCCCAATATTGTGACCCATTTTGTGGGGATTCCCTTAATTGTTTTTTCAATTTTATGTTTAACCGCCCGCGCTGGGGTGGAAATATCAGGTTTTTCAGTAACACTGGCAATTGTTTTGATTGTCTTGAGTAGCATTTACTATATTTCGCTTGATAAGCTGTTTGGTGTACTGATGCTGATTTTATTGTGAATAAAATTCACGAAGAATTAAATAAATATCAATCTGTGCAACGGCAAACTTCGTGCTACAATACGCACCAATCTTTAGCACGGCTTAAAAGCCCTAATTTATAGGACCCCCGCTAATGTTTGCCAATATCTCTATTGCTGAATTTGATCCAGAAATCGCTCAGGCAATTGCTTCGGAAGGTGAGCGTCAAGAAGCTCATATCGAACTTATTGCATCTGAAAACTATTGCTCTCCAGCAGTGATGGAAGCACAAGGATCAAAACTGACCAACAAATATGCAGAAGGCTATCCTGGCAAACGCTACTATGGCGGTTGTGAATATGTTGATGTCGTAGAACAGCTTGCTATTGATCGTGCCAAAGCATTGTTTGGTGCAGATTATGCAAACGTTCAGCCACATGCGGGTTCTCAGGCAAACTCTGCTGTTTACCTGGCGCTGCTTAACCCAGGCGATACCGTTTTGGGTATGAGCCTGGCACACGGTGGTCACTTGACTCACGGTGCGAAAGTCAGCTTTTCTGGTAAAACCTATAATGCAGTCCAGTATGGTTTAAACCCAGAAACGGGCGAAATTGATTATGAAGAAGTTGAACGTTTGGCTTTAGAGCACAAACCACGTATGATCGTTGCAGGTTTCTCTGCTTATAGCCGTGTGGTTGATTGGCAGCGTTTCCGTGATATCGCAGACAAAGTAGGTGCTTACCTGTTTGTTGATATGGCACACGTTGCTGGTCTGGTTGCTGCTGGTGTTTATCCAAACCCAGTGCAAATTGCAGATGTGACCACGACAACGACACACAAAACACTGCGTGGTCCACGTTCTGGTTTAATCCTTGCCAAAGCAAACGAAGAAATCGAGAAAAAACTTCAATCTGCTGTTTTTCCTGGTAATCAGGGTGGTCCTTTGATGCATGCGATTGCAGCGAAAGCAATTTGCTTTAAAGAAGCCATGTCTGATGAATTCAAGGCATATCAACAACAAGTGGTGAAGAATGCTCAGGCAATGGCAGACGTGTTTATCTCTCGTGGTTATGATGTGGTTTCAGGCGGTACAGACAACCATCTATTCTTATTGTCTTTGATCAAGCAAGAGGATGTAACAGGTAAAGATGCTGATGCATGGTTAGGTGCTGCGCATATTACGGTTAATAAAAATGCCGTGCCAAATGATCCGCGTTCTCCATTTGTGACTTCTGGTATCCGTATTGGTACACCAGCAGTAACTACGCGTGGTTTTGGTGAAGTGGAAGTTCGTGATCTTGCGGCTTGGATCGCTGACATTATCGACAGTAAAGGTAATGAACAAGTCATTGCGGATGTAAAAGCTAAAGTTGAAGCGGTTTGTGCTAAATTCCCAGTTTATGCTGAATAATTTGCTTTGCTAAATAAAATTCTAAAAACACCTCAAACTTCGGTTTGGGGTGTTTTTTTATGCCTGAAAATTGATGAACTCATCAAATCCAATGAAGCATTTTATGGCAGTTTGCCTTAAAAAAGTGCTATTCAAACTATTGTTCTATTTTCTTGCCTTATTTTGTTGCTATTTAAGTAACCTGAACACGATTTAAATATTTTTCTAATATATTAAAAGATATCTTGATGGAATCTTGCAGAGTTCTCATCTAATTTCAGCATAAACTTTCAGCTGGACTTACTTTTGTTTCGGCATGAGGAGCGAAGCTCCGCAAGGGCAACCATCTTGCGCAGCTATCGCTGCTCACCGCAAAACTCGTTGACTACTATCAGCTAACTTAATGAATCGCAAAAACAACATTCTATTAATTGAGTCCTGTCTCAAACAATTGCGGATGACGTTTCCGCGTATCGTAATTCATTGAGAATTTTATATCGAACTTCTCTGTACACGACAAATTT
>NZ_DDAH01000153.1:0-8381 GCF_002333245.1 Acinetobacter sp. UBA2063 | reverse complement strand
GCAAAAGTGGAACCGATCAAGCCTAAGGTAGAACCTAAACCTGTAGAGAAGAAAAAAATTGAACCTGTTCCTGTAGAAAAGCCGAAAGTGATTGCTCAGAAAGTACAAAAAGTAGAGTCAAAGGTCATTCAAGAAGATGATACTAAAGAAAAGCTGAAGAAACAGCAGGATTTGGAAAAACAAAGATTAGATCAATTAAGGCGTGAGCAAGAGTTAAAAGACCAGCAAGCCCGTGAGCAAGAACTAAGAGAGCAGCAAGCGTTAAGAGATCAGCAGGCTCGTGAGCAAGCTCAAAGAGATCAAAAAGCACAGGAAGATGCGCGTAAGAGTCAAGCTTTGGCACCTGGCGAAGTGTCATGGTCTCGAAGTCCAAAGCCTTCATATACAGATGCGGACTTACAAGGTAAGGATCGAACAATGGTTGTATACATTGAAGCAGATCCTTCGGGGAAAATTTTGAATGTCACTGTAAAAAAATCAACTGGTTTGCCGAAATTAGATGACATCGTACTAAAGTCTGTGCGAAGAGCTAAATTTAAACCAACTAAAGATGGGCGAGCTATTAATGGTGATTTACCATTAGAGCTAGTGAAGAGTTCCTCTTAGCCTTTGTAGCAAATTAAATCAGGAGTTCGTATATGAACTTTTCAGTTTATTGGCAACATGCAGATGCAGTGAGTAAAACCCTGTATTTCATCCTTTTAGCAATGTCGATTGCAACGTGGACGATCTTTATTCTACGTCTATTAGGAACACGCCAATTAAAAAAACAGGCTTACAGTCAACTTGTTCAAGCTTTGGCTCAGCTTAAATCTAAGTTACAACCTTTGACCTTTGAGCAACGCAAAGCGGTTGCTGAGCAAGCTTTACTTCGTCAAATCTCGGCTGAAAAATCTCAAGCAGAAAAAGGTGTATCTGTTCTTGGAACAATTGCTTCGCTTGCGCCATTTGTGGGTTTGTTTGGGACTGTTTGGGGAATTTTCCATGCACTGGTCGCTGTAGGTACGAGCGGTCAGGCAGGCTTAGCGCAAGTCGCAACACCTGTTGGTGAAGCGTTGATCATGACTGGTTTGGGATTATCTGTAGCGATTCCTGCGGTATTGGCTTACAACGTTTGTGTACGTTTCAATCGTGGCTTGGCACATGATTTACAAGATCAAGCGCATAGCCTGTTAATCGATACGATGTTGCAGCAAGAGACACCTATAAAAACAGAAACTAAAGCGACTCAACAAAGCTTAGTTGGAGGTCAGGCTTAATGGGTTTTCAATTGGGTGAAGACCACGATAGTGGCATGAATGAGATGAACCTCATTCCTCTGATCGACATTATGCTGGTATTGATGATTATTTTCTTGGTCACAGCAACGGTTGCCAACCCCTCCATTCCATTAACCTTGCCAAAAACAACGGCTGAGATACAGCCACCGCCACAGAAACCGATCACGATTAACGTGAACCAGCAAGGTGAAGTGGCTTGGAATGCGGAAGTGGTAAGTCTGGATGAGCTTGAGCAACGCTTTCAGGATCAGGCGAAGCAGTCTGTTCAGCCTACCATTGTGTTAAGGGCGGATAAAGAATCAAAATATGATACAGTTGCTCAGGTGATGTCCCGTGCCAGTGAGGCAGGTTTGACAGATATCGCATTTGCCAGTGAAAACTGATCTTGTAGTGGGCTGGATAAAAAAAGCAACTCTATGATGAGTTGCTTTTTTTTGGCTATTCGGTTTTGAGCAAGTCCGCAAACCTCGAGCGTAGCTTGGAAAGCTTGGGTGGAATGCTAAAGTTGCAATAACCCTGTGATGGGTTACGGGCATAGAAATTCTGGTGATACTCTTCCGCAGGATAAAATGTAGGTGCTGGACTTAACTCGGTGACAATGTTGAGGTTTTCATCTTCCAGACCCTGAATGACCTGTTCAGCCTGCTGTTTCTGTTCATCATTAAAATAGTAAATGACGGAACGGTATTGTGTGCCAATATCATTGCCCTGACGGTTTAATGTGGTTGGATCATGTGTGGTGAAAAACACGTTCAGGAGTTGTGAATAGCTGATCTGCTGTTCATCAAAATCAATCAGGACCACCTCGGCATGCTGTGTATTGCCCTGACAGACCTGCTCATAATTTGGGTTGTGGACAATACCGCCCGCATAGCCACTCACCACTTTTTCTACACCTTTAAGTTGTAAAAACACAGCCTCTACACACCAAAAACATCCACCACCAAACAGTGCCTGCTGCATATATTTCCCTTTTCTAATTTTTCAGAATGCTATTAAAGTAAACGAAGTGCCTAAAAAGTAAAAGCCCGTATTTGAAACGGGTTTTTACTTTTTACTTCAAGACATTATCAGTTCTTGAAAGGAAGCGGCTGAATAACCGTCACAAACTTCACTAAAGTTTGACCTGATTTATCTAGAAACTTCAGCTCATGTCCTTTCACCTCATAGCGATTGGTTTGTGCCAGTGCATCATTGTATTCACGAGAAATAGTATCCTGGGCACCATGACAGGCCATTAATGTTGACGCTATTTGACCCAGCTTTAAGTGTTGATTATTGCTGTCAAAGCTATCCTGTATTTTGTTACAACCATCTGCACCTGCAAAACGCTTGTTTTTTGCATCAAAATAAATAGCAGGGCGGTTGGGACTGTCGACCTCTAGGAATTTGCCGTTGATTTCTGTGCCAATCCACGGACGTTCAAATAGGGTAATTGTTTGTTTTGCTGAATATATTACATCAAAATATAATATGAAATGATTCACGGTTTTATATGTCTTTTCGTAGGATGAACGTAGTTTTTGGTAAATATTCACGTGAATTTATACTTAATTATTCATTCTTTGGTAAACCTGTTCGAATCAATCTGGAAAATGCCTCACTGCTTTGGTCTGACTGCTGCCCAAAATCTGCGGTACGCGTATTGATATGGGCCATCTGATACCATTCTTTCATGCTGTAATTTTGATCCACTGCCTTAAGATCATAGAGGTAATTGGGTAGATAGCCTGATGCCAATAAACGGTAATCTTTAGGCAGTCGTTGTGGATTAATCGCCTGTATCATATCAAATACCAGCGTAGTACAGTTACTGGTCAGCGTGTTGTACCATTTCGCCTCAGCTTGCAACTCATCAGCCTTGTCGAGATACTCGATGAAGAGGGCCTTGCGTTCAGTGGCAGGCATTTTAATGGGAAATAAATAGACTTGTTCATGGCGGATATTGCTTCGGGTATACACAATGTCTTTTTCGTCAGAGGCAACTAGGCTAAGTTCATATTTACGAAAAAAACCGCCAATGGCTGAAAACTCTTCACCCTTTTCTTTGCGAATTTCAATAGAAAAAACCAGGGGCTTTTGATCAGAGAAATCAAAGCTGACCAATGTATGGGCAATTTGTGGCCCCATCCAGTAGGAGGTAATCACATTCACGCCCGTGATTTTATTCAGGTCTATGTGACGGTCTTCCCAGCGAATATCGTAGCTGCCATCTTTATGCCAGTCAAAATTGCGGACCTTATGCAAGGTTACAAGGTCACCGTGTTTTTCATAACTCAACTGCTCGGCAACTTCAGGATCCCAGTCTCGGTTCTGTTTTGCATCCTGGGAAAAATACCAGCCAAGTGAACAGGCAAACACCAGAAAGTAGATAATGATGTCGGTACGGCGGTTAAATAAATGCCCACTGACATAAAAGCCAATCAGACTCAGGGCAAATAAGCCCCAGATGACAATGACCACACGGCTAAGCAGCGTTCCAAGAGGTTGTTGAATCCATAAAGCAAGGCATAACCAGATACTGGAGATGATCACGAACAGGGCAAAAAGGCTGTGTAGGAAACCAATCCCTAGAGCAATAAAGAACTCTCGTGATGCAATGTTATGCATAAGCCTTCGCAATCCATTTTTTATTTTTGGTAGCTTGCAAACTCGAACGCTATATCGGTTTTTTCATCAGTATAATGTTCTGAGTTTACTTTATAAAAATCCTCAGAGAGTTCTGGATAATGTGCGTCTCCCCGAACATCCAGATCCACATGGGTCAGTTCAAGGCGATCGGCAATCGCAAGTGTTTGGTTGAAGATCTCTCCTCCACCTATGATAAATAAGGATGACTTTTCAGCGTGTTGTAGGTCTGTAAGTGCACCATCAAGTGCCTCTTCGATGCTGTGCGCCACCTTGACACCCTCATACTGCCATGACGGATCACGGGTAATCACCCAGTTCACACGGTTTGGCAGGGCACGTCCCATTGATTCCAGTGTTTTACGGCCCATGATCACCACACCACCTTGGGTGATGGCCTTGAAATGCTTGAGGTCAGCAGAAATATGCCAGGGTAGAGCATTGCCCTTGCCGATGCAGTTGTTTTTATCCATTGCCACCACGTGAACAACTTCTATACCTTGCCATGCCATTTGATCGTCTCCCTCATCTGATTTTAAACTGCCACAGGTGCCTTGATCGCAGGATGTGATTCATAACCCACAATTTCAATATCTTCAAATTTAAAATCGAAAATATCCTTGATGTCTGGGTTAAGCTTTAACTGGCACAACGATAAGGGTTCACGCGTAAGCTGTAACTGGGCCTGCTTAAAATGGTTGGCATATAAATGCGTATCACCGCCTGTCCAGACAAAGTCACCTACCTCTAAACCGCATACCTGCGCAATCATATGTGTAAGCAGGGCATAGCTGGCAATATTAAATGGCACACCTAGAAATACATCCGCGCTACGCTGGTAAAGCTGGCATGACAGTTTGTTATCCTGAACAAAAAACTGGAACAGGGTATGACAGGGCGGCAAAGCCACTTTCCCAGCCTCGTTTGGATTCCAACCTGACACAATCAAACGGCGTGAATTGGGATTAGTTTTGATTTCATTGACCAGCCACTTGATTTGGTCAAAACCATTTTGCTGGTAGCTGCCATCTTCATTTTGGGTTGCGCCAAAGTTGCGCCACTGGTGGCCATAGACAGGCCCAAGCTCACCCTCTGGGCGGCCAAAACGTGCGGTTTGTTCCGCAGTTGCCCACTCATCCCAAATGGTGACTTTGTTGTCCTGGAGATAATGAACGTTGGTGTCACCTTTCAGGAACCAAAGTAGCTCAATCACAATGGAACGAAAGTGAACTTTCTTTGTGGTTAAAAGTGGGAAACCTTTGGAAAGGTCAAAGCGCATCTGATGACCAAATACCGAACGTGTACCCGTTCCAGTGCGGTCACCCTTGTCACCGCCATTGTCGAGGATATGTTGTAAAAGGTCTAAATATGTACGCATAACTTTCTCTAAAACATTCTGTGGTTAATCAGGATAGGGATTGAAACCAATGAATATGGAACAGCAAAATTGTTGTCATGATACCCTGATTGCGCCCAGCATGACACTTGCGATGTGTAGTATTTTTTCATTTTCCAATATAAAAAAAGAGCGCTCAAGGCGCCCTTTCGTCAGCAGTCAGGCTTATTCTGTGATAAAGCTAACTTTACCATCCGCCAAAGATTTTACGCGTGCCAGCGACTCAACACGGTAGCCTTTCTCAAGCAGGACCTCGCGGCCTGGCTGGAATGACTTTTCAATCACAATCCCGACACCCACAACTTCCGCATTGGCTTGATGAATGAGGTCGATGAGGCCCAGTGCAGCCTGACCATTTGCCAGAAAGTCATCAATCACCAGTGCCTTGTCGGTTGAACTGAGATGCTTGTTTGAAATGGCAATGGTACTTTCAGTTTGCTTAGTGAAGGAGAACACTTTAGAGCGGTAAAGATCATCCTTAAGTGTTAAGGACTGATATTTACGGGCAAAAATTACAGGAACACCAAGTTCCAGACCCGCCATGATGGCTGGCGCAATCCCCGATGCTTCAATGGTGATGATTTTGGTAATTCCCGCATCTTTGAAACGGGCGGCAAATTCCTTACCAATTAACTGCATCAGTACAGGGTCGATTTGGTGGTTCAAGAAAGCGTCAACTTTCAAAACTTGGTCAGATAGAACGATACCTTCATTTAAGATTTTCTGTTCTAAAGCGTACACGGGAGAATCCTCTAAACGGATGCTGTTTCAAGCAAAGGCATATTTTAAAAAGCATCCCAAAAATTGCAAGCCAAAATTATCGGGTTGATGCAGTTTTCAACCCTATTTACACACTGAACCCGAAGCCGCATATTGTTTTAAAAATTAGTTGGTTTTCCCTGAATAGCCTGTCAATAAAAGGCCATAGGATGATTTGCCATCATTATGGGTCACTTTTACTGGCAGATAGTCGAGCTTTGGTGCCAGCCAGAAAACGGTATTGCGTTCAGGCTTATCATGCTGGAGTACCACCTTAATTGTGTTAAAAGTACCATAATTGGTCTTGACGGTTTCGTTGCCCTGTTTCACAAAACGACGTTCATCCACAGCCTTGTCATCAGCAATCAAGTAGCGCGGCTGGAGTGTGTTGCCATTCTTTAGGTCTTCACGCAACTGGAGTTCGGCGTTCAACTCATCCAGTGCACCTGCCTGCCAGGCAAATGAACGGGTTTTGTCATCCTTTTTGGTGTTGATCACCTTGCTGGCTGGATTGAAGTTGATGCTCATGGTGTTATTGTGGATCAGGACTTTACTGCTGCGGCTAAATTTTTGTGAGATGATTTTATTGTCCACAAAACTAAACTGGCTGGTTTCAGTTGCGGATGCAATACCACCTGCCTTTGCATTGAATACATAGGTCCAGTTGTTGCCTTGTTGCGAAAGGGTACGTGTCGCAGAACCGAGATTCTTGTTATTGTAGCTGAACTGATAGCTCGCCTGAAAAGGGGCCATTGCCAATGCATGACTCGATAAGCCTGCACATAGGATTGCAGCTGAGGTTACTGTCGTAAAACCAAGAACTTTCGATAATTTCTTTGTCATAACATGGTTTCCTTTGAGTGAGTCGCAAAGTAGAACACTCATTTATCATTAAGATTTATAGGGTCTGTTGATATTTCACAGATGCTTGCGACAGAGGACATTTTTTAGACGGTACAAGGCATGACTTACGAAATTTAGCTATCCTAAATGAGTAAGGCATAACGCAGTAGCGGCAAAAAATGTCCCTGTCCCGCAGGGTTATGGCTAAAACTTCTCTAAACTGCGTTATGAAACTTGACAAGGGGGTCGCCATTGCCTGCGTTTCATGCCTTGTTTATGTCGTTTTAGCCGATAACGCAATGCATGGCTGAAATGTCAACAGACCCTAGTTATTATGCCTGTAGATTATGAAGAAAAGATCAGGTTTTTTACTAAGCGCTTGTTAATTTTTCGTATAAAACATGAAGATGTGTATTTTTGAGGCGTGAAAGATTTTATAACATGCCCTATGTATGCGATTTCCTTACCTTCTGCTATCTTTCTGTTGGATAGGGGTAACTTCAGTCTCGTCCAGCCCATCATCATCAAGGTGATCTTCGTTGGATGGATACAGGATTGCGGCCAGATTGACATTGCCCCAGACAATCAATTCGGCGGGGCGTACTCTGGCACGGTTCACATGCACCTTGCTCAGTGTTTCGATAATACTTGGCTTATTTTTAAACCATTGGTTTAAATCAAGATAAAGTAAATCATCTTTGACAATAACGACTTTAAAATGCTCTAAAATTTTGCCTAGAGGATCTTCATCACGAAATTTTTGATAATACCAAATCGCAATATAAAATCCCCATTTCTGCAAGATGTTCTTGAAACGTGCTTCAATGACCTGAGTATTGCTAATCTGTTCAAACACCATTAACTGTACATCTTGATTCATTTCCATCTGAATCAATTTTAAGTCGACAGATAAAGTTGTGTGTAAGCCCTTAACGTCCAGAGTGGTATAGAGGCGTAGCCAGCCATCATAGAGGTCAGCATGCAGGTCTTGCATAATACTGACATTTTCTGTGACATAACGTTCCATTGTCGCATTGACAAACACTTGCGACAATGAAAATTCTCTTTCTTCTTCGATGAATTCTTCGGCTTTTTGGTAAACTTTACGTAGACGTTTAACAACGGATGAAATTAGCGTTTGCATAAAAGTTGTTCCAGAAAGTGAATTGTTTTTAATGCAATGCCACAATCTTTGTAATAACTAAAAATAAAAATAAATTTCTAACTTGCAGTGTAGCAAAATTAATTGCTACATTTTCATAAAATGATGATATGGAAACACTGTAGCTATAAGTGGATCACGTTTTTGTAAAATTTTGAATATCGGTTAGGTTTTTATACGGTAACCACCGTTGGGGATGAGGCATTTTTGTCGCTTGAATCGCATGTTGAAGAAAATAAATTTTCGTTCTGAACTGTCTCCTTAATGGTGGCAAGATCCAGTCTTTATTGCAGCAGTGGCTTTGGCGATGCTG
>NZ_DDAH01000245.1:4665-5199 GCF_002333245.1 Acinetobacter sp. UBA2063 | reverse complement strand
CCAGACATGCCTGCCGTAGTCACGACATTGACCGCACTTGCCAATAAAGACATTGCATTTCTAAAGTCTATTGCTTCAATCATCATTTTATTCCCAATAAAAATGACCTGTTTAATCCTAACCAGCCATTAAACAGGTCACTTTTACATCATGTTCTCAATTCTAAATTATTTGCCCAAAATTTCTTTTCGAACGATTTCCGCACCTGCGCTTAACGCATGCAATTTGCCTCTGGCAACTTCACGAGATAATGGTGTCATACCACAGTTGGTTGATGGATAAAGCTTATCTGCATCAATAAACTGAAGTGCTTTACGCAAGGTATCTGCAACTTCTTCAGGTGTTTCAATGCTGTTGGTTGCCACATCAATGGCCCCGACCATGACCTTTTTGCCACGGATCAGCTCAATTAAATCCATTGGCACACGTGAGTTCTGACATTCCAGCGAGACAATATCAATTTTAGACTGTTTCAGCTTTGGAAAAGCTTCTTCATATTGTCGCCATTCTGAACCCAGCGTCTTTTTCCAGTCG
>NZ_DDAH01000245.1:0-4488 GCF_002333245.1 Acinetobacter sp. UBA2063 | reverse complement strand
GGCCTTGATGCCATAGCCGTAACAAATATGTACCGCTGTTTCACATTTCAGGCCTTCAATTGCTCGCTCAAGGGTCGCAACACCCCAGTCATTCACCTCATCAAAGAACACATTAAATGCAGGTTCATCAAACTGGATAATATCCACACCCGCAGCTTCCAGCTCTTTAGCTTCTTCATTAAGGATTTTGGCAAATTCCCACGCCAGTTTTTCACGGCTTTTATAATGGGCATCATACAGCGTATCAATCATGGTCATTGGACCTGGCAATGCCCATTTAATTGGTTGTGTGGTGTGCTGACGTAAAAACTTGGCATCTTCCACAAAAACTGGCTTTTGACGAGAAACAGCATCAAATACAGTCGGGACACTGGCATCATAACGATTGCGGATTCTGACCGTTTCTCGTTTTTCAAAATCAACGCCATGCAGATGTTCAATAAAGGTGGTGACAAAGTGCTGGCGGGTCTGCTCACCATCACTAACAATATCAATGCCTGCATGGAGTTGTTCCTGCAAGGATACCAGCAACGCATCACGTTTGCCTTGGATCAGGTCATCGCCCTCTAATTTCCAAGGCGACCAAAGTTTCTCAGGTTCTGCAATCCAAGATGGTTTCGGCAAGCTACCCGCAGTTGAAGTCGGTAATAATATTTTCGTCATGATCAATCATCTTTTCTATAAATTGGTGAATTTAAGCGGTTTCGGTTTTATCGGTGTAGCTCGCAGCCCATTGCTCAAGGATATTTTGGTTTGGCTTGATAAAATGCTCTTCAGTCCATTTGCCTTGTTCAATCGCCAATCGGCTACGTTCTTCACGGTCATAGACAATTTGCGTCAGTGAAAAATCCTGATAGTTCAAGCTTGGTTGATAGCTTTGTGCTGCTACCGAATTGGCATTGTAAATTTCAGGGCGATAAATCTTCTGAAAGGTTTCCATGGTGCTAATCGTGCCGATCAGTTCAAGATCGGTGTAGTCACTCAGCAAATCACCATGATGATAAAATGCCAAAGGTGCAACACTGTTTGGTGGCATGAAATAGCGAACCTGCAAGCCCATTTTTGCGAAATATTCATCAGTTAAGGAATAATCATCCTGCTGATATTCCACCCCCAGGATAGGATGCTGATTGGCAGTGCGATGATAAGTCTTGGTGGTTGACACACTCAGACAAATCACAGGTGGTTTACTGAAATTATCTTTATAAGATTTTGAATTTAAAAAAGACTTAAAGATTTTACCATGAAGCTCGCCATAGTTTTCTGGCAGGCTAAATTTGGCTTGATGCTTGTTATGTTCTGGCAATAAGACACTAAAGTCATAATCGCGCACATAAGAGGAAAAATTGTTGCCAACAATGCCTTCAATACGTTTATTGGTTTTATGATCAACAATATTGGTTTTCAATATTTCAATGGTTGGGAAAGTCTCACCATTACCTTCCACATCAATATCAACCGAGATGATGTCAAGCTCAACTGAATAACGGTCTGCTTTAGGATTATCCCAATGTGCCAAGGCATTGAAACGATTGTCAATCATTTTTAGCGTGTTGCGCAAGTTCTCCTCACGACGTTCACCTCTGGCTAAATTCGCAAAGTTGGTTGTGATACGTGTATTGTCTGAGGGACGGTAATTTTCATCGAAACGAATACGCTTAATCGAAAATGCAAACTCATTGCTCATTGTGATCCACCACTCTAAATTCTACGATAAAACTTGAATGATGTGATTTATACCGAAAGCATCACATGAACAAAAACGAGTTAATTTCATAGAAAAGTGAATTTAATTCATGTTCACCTATTCTATAGCTTTCAGCCTTGTAAAATGAAAATACTTCATCTTAAGCTGAAAAAATATCAGCTTATTGACCCTTTTTGACTGATCCAAATTGCTAAGATAGTCACTCTTCGCTTATCCTATGGATATTGGCAAAGCGATTTACACGACCAATGCGATTGAATCATTGAACAGCGTTATCCGCCATGCAACTAGGAAAAGAAAAATCTTCCCAACCGATGACTCCGTGAAAAAGGTAGTATATTTAGCAATTATGGCAGCAAGCAAAAAATGGACGATGCCCATGCAGAATTGGAAAACTGCCATGAATCGCTTTAGTATCATGTTTGAAGAGCATGTAACCAAGTATTTTTAAAATTGCATTTACACAGAATTATTTACACCCTCTAGCTTATATATTTATTTGGATATCTTTATGAAATGTCAATAGACCTTAATCTTTCTATTCTTTATTCACCACCTTATAAATCATTTTCCCCATTTCGTGTGCTTGCAAACCCCTCATACCATTTTCAGCCAGTAAATCCCCTGCTTGTGCATGCAAACTCACAATTTCATGCAATGCAACTTGCTCATGAAATTGTGCTTTTAAAGTGGCAATCATCCCTGCCAGCACATCACCCATGCCCCCTGTTCCCATCCCTGCATTACCCTGTGTACAGATAAATAATTCATCTTCTAAAATCAGGCTACCTGCACCTTTAAGCACCCATTGCCCTGCATATTTTTGTTGTAAATTATGAATCGCAACAATACGATCTTGTTCAACATCAGCAGGCTTGCAACCCAATAATGTCGCTGCTTCACCAGAATGTGGAGTTGCGTAAACATGAGGATTTAATTGTTGCGGATGTTTTGCCAAAAACCACAACCCATCTGCATCTAATACCACTTCTAAATGTGAATTTTGATTAAGTAAATTGAACCACTCTAGATAAACATGCTCTGCCCATTCATCTCGCCCTAAGCCCATCCCGAAACATACGGCATCAATTTGAGTTAATAGGTGTTGGATCGTTTTTTCATCTAAGGCATTAATATCTCGCACCATAATATTCGGTGAACGCGCCAGAATAGCTTGATGATGTTTGGCATGACAGACCACACTGACTTTCCCTGCTCCAGCATGAAACGCTGCTTCAGCAGACATAATCACCGCTCCGCCCATATCCGTATGACCACCAACGACAAGCACATGCCCATAACTTCCTTTATGTCCAAAAGCTTGCCGTTTCGGTAATACAATTTTTTCAGATGATAGATATGCAAGTGGTTTTAATTCTGTATCAATTGGGATCAAGCTAACTAAATGCAGCTTTCCCACATATTCCTTGCCTTGACCAGTAAACAACCCTGCCTTATAACCTAAGATTGTAAAGGTTTGATCTGCCTGAATTGCACAGGGTAAAGCCCGACCTGTATTGGCATGTAGTCCGCTCGGAATATCAATAGCAATCTTTAAACCAATCTGTGAGTTAAATAAATGGATGATCGATTGCCATTTTTGATCTAGCATTCGATTGAGACCAATGCCAAACAGAGCATCAATATGACAATCAAAAGTTGGTATTTCTTGGTGATTCGCATTTTCCGACAATAAATAATCGATACTTTGAATATCAACTCGATTTAACAGTGCATATTGTACGGCTTGTTTTAAATCTAAAGATTGACCGAGTTCAGCTGCATAAACCGTGATGTGAAATCCATGTTGCTTTAGAAAAGCAGCGATATAGTAACCGTCACCTGCGTTATTGCCTTGTCCGCACCAAATTGCGATCTTTTGAATTTTATTTTTATTAAATGGTTCAATTAACTGTTGTGAGATTGTCCAAGCTGCTTGTTGCATCAGTCCTAAAGATGAATTTTGCTGCGCAAACCAACGCTGCTCCCATGCTTGAATGCTTTGGCTATGGTAAACTGAACGTTGCATGTTATCCCCTAATTATTGGTTTATGGCTTCAACCACATCCTCTGGAAAATCACTTGATAAAATTGAGCTTCAGCAGCTTGATCCTCAAGAACTTAAAACATGGATAAAAACTCAAGCTTTAGACTTGGGCTTTTCTGATTGTGTCATTGCCAAACCTGATGCTCAAGATCAAATGCCACGTTTTAAAGAATATTTAAAACGTGGTTATCATGCAGATATGCACTATTTAGAGGAAAATCTAGAAAAACGTGCTGATCCAACATTGCTTGTACCTGGAACTAAAAGCATTATTTGTGTGCGCATGAACTATCTTGTGGCATCACCTAAGCCCCGTTATGTACCATTTGAACCAAATTCAGCCATTATTGCACGCTACGCGCGTGGACGTGACTATCATAAAGTCATGCGTGGTCGACTTAAAACCTTAGCCAGTCGTATTAAAGAAAAAGTGGGCGATTTCGAATCACGCCCGTTTGCGGACTCAGCACCTATTTTTGAAAAATCACTTGCTGAAAGTGCAGGTATGGGATGGACAGGAAAACATACCTTACTCATTCATAAAAAATCAGGTTCATTCTTCGTTTTGGGTGAGCTATTTACTTCGCTTGACCTCCCTTTTGATCAACCTGCAACAGCCCATTGTGGCTCATGTACTGCTTGCATCGACATTTGCCCAACACAAGCCATTGTTGAGCCTTATATGTTAGATGCAAGGAAATGTATTGCTTACTTAACTATTGAACATAAAGGA
>NZ_DDAH01000063.1:0-3316 GCF_002333245.1 Acinetobacter sp. UBA2063 | reverse complement strand
AAGATTGCATCGGCTTTTTTCGCCTGCTCACTGGTGACAGCTGGGTAAGGTTCTCCATGTGCATCAATCGCAGCCCCCCCCAACAAACCCTGTTCCCATGTCAAACCCAAATTAAATTTTTCATTGACCTTGTTCAGGACCTTCTCAGCAGCGCCCACAATTTCAGGACCAATCCCATCACCTGCCAAAATTAAAATATGTTTAGACATCTATTTTTCCAGTTTCATATATGCAGCGTTCATACTGCAAGCGGATTAAATCTTTTTCTCAACAAATTCACCCAAACCTGTGCTCACATCATATGGGCGACAGAAGCGGCGAATGGTATGCTGTTCTTGCTGTAAATCCACACATAAGGGTTCAGGTGCAGATACATTTAATAAACTACCCGAACGATATGCACGGTCTCGGTACATTTTAAAGGTATAGCTTTGATTCGGCTTGAACTCGTGAATCACATGGAACATCTCGGCGCGGTCTAGAGAAATTGGATAGAAACGAATCACAACCTCATATTGCTTGGCAGGTATACTCAAATAGACTTGCTGTTTTCGGCTGAAAACCGAACCATGCAATCGTACAATCCCTCGCTCCATCGCCTGTTGGCTAATACGGTGCGATTTAGCATCGATCACGGCAATATCACCGATTCGTTCAAACTCACAATTCTCAACACCTGAACAATATAAAGTTGTGTTGTCCGCTTTGCTTTCTAACGTGTTTTGTACGATACGAACTTGATCAACCACATTGGGTGCATTTTGACATGCAGTCAAAGTCGTAGCAGCGCCTAGACACAGTAAAATACTGTAAGCGAGTCTTCTTTTCATTATTCAAGCCCAGCCCTCATAACATGCACACATGCAAGCAAATATTATTCGCTAGCATGTTAGCAAGAGTTCAATGTCTGCGCTATGACTATATTTAAAATGTCCCCAGACATTCAGGTATCTCCAGTCAACAAAAAACTAGGCCTTTATTTCCTGAAACACCCAGGGACGCGCCTGTTTGGCTTTTTCTTCATAGGCACGAATATCATCTGCCACTTGTAAAGTTAAGCCAATATCATCCAAACCATTTAATAGGCAGTGCTTACGGAATGAATCAATTTCAAATTTAAATGCTTCACCTGTTGGCGTACGTACTTCCTGAGCCTCTAAATCGATGGTCAATTGATAACCCTCAGTTTCAGCACATTCCTTGAATAACTGATCAACAATCTCTTCAGATAAAATCACAGGCAACATGCCATTCTTGAAGCAGTTGTTAAAGAAAATATCTGCAAAGCTTGGCGCGATCACGGTACGGAAACCATACTCATTCAATGCCCAAGGTGCGTGCTCACGGCTTGAACCACAACCAAAGTTCGTGCGTGCCAATAAAATCGTTGAACCTTGATAACGCGGTTTATTCAACACAAATTCAGGGTTAATCGGACGTTTGCTAATGTCCTGCCCTAAATAACCTTCATCCAGATAACGCAATTCATCAAATAAGTTATCGCCAAAACCTGTACGCTTAATTGACTTTAAAAACTGCTTTGGAATGATTAAGTCGGTATCAACATTTGCACGATCTAAAGGTGCAACAATACCTTGTTCTACAGTGTATTTTTTCATGATTTTGCTCCTTTAGAATGAACGTACATCAACAAAATGACCAGCAATTGCAGCCGCTGCAGCCATTGCAGGGCTCACCAAATGTGTACGACCACCGTTACCCTGACGACCTTCAAAATTACGATTCGAAGTAGATGCACAATGTTCACCTGGTTGTAATTTATCAGCGTTCATTGCTAAGCACATTGAACAACCTGGCTCACGCCATTCAAAACCAGCGTCTAAGAAAATTTGATCCAAGCCTTCTTGTTCTGCTTGTTGCTTCACCAAACCTGAACCTGGAACGATCATCGCCTGTTTAATACTAGATGCAACTTTACGCCCTTTCACGACATCTGCCGCAGCACGAATATCTTCAATACGAGAATTGGTACATGAACCAATAAAGACACGATCCAATTGAATATCAGACAATGCTTGACCAGCAGTTAAACCCATATATTGATAAGCACGAGTCCAGTCATTACGTTGAACATCATCTTTTGCTTGTTCTAAAGTCGGTACTGCTTGCGAAACAGGGATCACCATTTCTGGAGATGTTCCCCAAGAAACCTGTGGCTCAATCTCAGCACCATTCAATACGACTACCGCATCAAATACAGCATCTTCGTCTGAGTGTAAGGTATTCCAATATTCTACCGCTTGATCCCACTGCTCACCTTTAGGCGCATAGTTACGATCTTTCACATAAGCGATGGTTTTGTCATCAACAGCGACCATACCTACGCGCGCACCCGCTTCGATTGCCATATTACATACGGTCATACGTCCTTCGATCGACATATCACGGAACACTTGACCACCAAATTCAATGGCATAGCCTGTACCACCAGCCGTTCCAATTTTGCCGATAATCGCTAAAACAACATCTTTAGACGTCACGCCTTTGCCTAATACACCATCAACACGAACAAGCATGTTTTTCGATTTTTTCTGTACTAAACATTGAGTTGCTAACACATGCTCAACTTCAGAAGTTCCAATTCCATGTGCCAAACAGCCAAAAGCACCATGTGTTGCAGTATGTGAATCACCACACACCACCGTCATGCCAGGCAATGTCAAGCCTTGCTCTGGTCCTACCACATGAGCGATACCCTGACGGATATCATTGATACCAAATTCAACGATATTAAAGGTCTTACAGTTATCATCTAAAGTTTGAACCTGAATACGAGACGTATCATCCTCAATCCCAGCAATACCTTGCTCACGCTCTTTTTTAGAAGTCGGAACGTTATGATCAGGTGTTGCGACATTGGCACTTAAACGCCATGGCTGACGATCAGCAAGTTGTAAGCCTTCAAATGCTTGAGGGCTAGTCACTTCATGTAATAAATGACGATCAATATAAATCAAGCTTGAACCATCATCACGCTGCTTAACTAAATGGTCATCCCATAATTTGTCATATAATGTCTTGCCTGCCATGTCGTCGCTCTCCAACGTGCTTGTCATAGGACTGGGTAACTAAATCTTAGATTTATTATAGCAATGCTTTCACATAAATCTAATTTATCATTTTTATTAGTTATTAAACTTTTTGGAATATATAATTCATTTGTGCATCAATTTTTTCAATAAAAGAGATAAATCCTTAGCTATCTAAAAGTTCGATCATCAAGAGTAGAAATTTCTTTTTTACTTTTTAAATGATAATCATTATTATTTAATTAAATAGGATTTGAAGTGGTGAG
>NZ_DDAH01000249.1:0-6739 GCF_002333245.1 Acinetobacter sp. UBA2063 | reverse complement strand
AAACAATGACAATCGTTGCTCAAGTCATCAAGAATAAAGCAGTACAATCAATTTTTACAATCTCACCAAATGCGACTGTACTTGAAGCAATTAAAATTATGGCAGACAAAGGTGTCGGGGCACTGGTGGTTGCAGAAGATGAAAAAGTGGTTGGAATTTTCTCTGAACGTGACTATACCCGTAAAATCGCCTTGATGGAACGTACATCAGAAAGCACTCTAGTCTCAGACATTATGACATCCAAGGTCATTTCAGTCGGCTTGAACCATACGGTAGAGGAATGTCTACAGCTCATGACTGATCGCCATTTACGTCATTTACCTGTACTGGATCAAGAAAAGCTGGTGGGTTTTATCTCAATTGGTGACTTGGTTAAAGCAGCAATGGAAGATCAACGCATCCTGATTGAACAGCTTCAACAATATATCTCTGGTTAATTCTATAAAAATAAAAAAACAGGGCAATTCACTGCCCTGTTTTTTTATTTTAAAAACCTAAAACTATGCTTTTAGAAAGTTCTGGATTGCAGGCACAAGACGTTGCAACAACTCATCTGCCTGAGCTTGAGTCATGTTGAGTGGCGGTAACAAACGAACCACGGAACCAGCCGTGACATTGATAATCAATTTATATTGATCACGGGCAATCGCAACCAGTTCAGCACAGTCTTTTGGTAGTTGAATACCAATCATCATACCAAAACCACGCACCTGTACATTGTAACCAGCCAATTGCGCTTTGAGTTGATCCACGATATAGGCACCGACAGTAGCAGCATTTGCAACCGCATTTTCTTTTTCAAGTGTATCCAGTACTGTATATACCACTCGCGAGCCCAACACTGTGCCACCATAGGTTGAACCGTGGCTGCCTGCACCCAGTAAACCGACCGCTTTACCCTGGGTCATCACCGCCCCAATTGGGAAACCATTGCCCAAACCTTTGGCTGTAGTCATCACATCAGGAACAATACTAGTATGTTGATAGGCAAAGTATTTACCTGTACGCCCATTTCCAGTCTGGATTTCATCCAGCATCATCAACCAGTTATGCTGGTTACATAAAGCACGGACTTCTTCCAGATAGCTAAAGCCTTGTGGTGCAGTATTGACTCCACCCTCACCCTGAATGGGTTCAATCAGGATTGCAACAATATCAGGATGATGGATTGCCGCTTCCTGAATCGCTTCCACATCCCCAAATGGCACACGGATAAAGCCCTGAACTAACGGCGCAAAGCCCTCCTGAACCTTTTTATTGCCTGTCGCAGACAAGGTTGCCAAGGTACGACCATGGAAAGACTGTTCAGCAACCAAAATTTTTGGATTGACAATCCCTTGTTGCGCACCAAATTTACGGGCAATTTTAATTGCGCCTTCATTTGACTCAGCACCGCTATTGGAGAAAAAGATCTCTTCCATTCCAGAAACTTCAGCCAATTTCTGGGCAGCGGCGGTTTGCCAAGGAATTTCAAATAAGTTACTGGTATGAATCAAGGTTGCGGCCTGTTCAGCAATCGCTTCCGCTATCACAGGATGAGCATGACCCAATCCACATACGGCAATCCCAGTCAAGGCATCTAAATATTCTGTCCCATCCGCCGTATATAGATACGCCCCTCGTCCTCGTACAAAGCTGATCGCCTGGCGACCATAAGTTGCCATAAGGTGTGTTGGCTGATCAGGCTGTACAGGAGCAAGAGTGATATTAGTCATAACAAACTCAATCTATCATTAGTTGTAGTGTAAAAAAGTTATATAAGCAAAAACTTGCGTAGATTGAAAGCATAAACTCACATTTATATAAGAAAAATCTTTAACAATAGCTCGTAAACTGTTTTTCAGTATATAATTTGGCAAGATTAGTTGAGGATCTATCTATGACGGAACAAGCGCGTGATACAGTAGCGTTAATTCGTGATCAAATTGCGAAACACCCTGTTTTACTTTACATGAAAGGCACTCCCCAATTCCCGCAATGTGGTTTTTCTGCGCGTGCAGTAGAAGCACTTAGCCAAATTGGTCGTCCATTTGCCTATGTAAATATCTTGGAAAATCAAGATATTCGTGCAACTTTACCTCAAATTGCCAACTGGCCTACTTTTCCACAATTATGGATCAATGGCGAGCTTATTGGTGGCAGCGATATCATGCTTGAAATGTTCCAGAATGGTGAGTTAAAGCCATTAGTTGAACAGTATAGCCCTGCTCCTGAAGCATAAGCTAAAAAACGAAAGCCAATCAAATGATTGGCTTTTTTATTTGCCTAAACTTACTGTTCACTAAAACCAACATAGCGGAACATTCCCTCCACACCCAAATCTGCCTTATAGATTTTCATTTCAGGATAGTTTGCCTGCGTCACAGTCATAAAAACATTCATGTTTGGATCTTCATGAATTTCATCAACCGATTGTGGCAAAACCGCCTCAAAACGATCAGCAATAAACTCAAAACCTAAATCCATTGCCATGAATAATGTATGCTCACACGGCTGAATATATTGTTCTTGCTGCCAATCCAAAACGGCATGTTGGCAAAAAGGGCATAAAATGTTTTGAGTTGCATCGACAATGTTGATGAGTTGATATGACATAATATTACAGCGTAAAAAATTTGATTCAGTGTAAAAGAATATGATGTATGAATCTATCTTGAATAGAAGGATTTAGCTTATGGCAACACTTGAACAAGCCATTGCACTGGCAGCACAACAACACGCAGGTCAAGTTGACAAAGCCAATGCCCCTTATATATTACATCCGTTAAGAGTCATGCTAAATGTTCCAACGATTGAGCATAAAATTGTTGCTGTGCTACATGATGTCTTAGAAGATACTGAGACAAGCATCGAAGATTTACAGGCGTTGGGATTCCAACCACACATTATCGAGGCAATCGTTGCACTGACCAAACAAAAAGGTGAGTCACGAATACAAGCCGCTCAACGGACCGTACAAAACCCTTGGCGCGTGTTGTGAAATTGGCAGATATCAATGACAATATGGACTTGTCTCGGATTTCATCGCCAACAAGCAAAGACTTTGAGCGACTAAACGAATATAAACAGGTTCGGGATATTTTGACCCAAAATGTTTAATCATCACGTTTATACTGATTTAACTTGATGACAAGAAATTGGAGCTTATAGCGTAATGCTGACGGATTTAGATGATTTTTATTGCTTTGCGCTTGTTGTTGAGCATGGTGGTTTTAGTGCGGCTGAACGCGCAACTGATATTCCTAAATCCAAACTCAGTCGCAGAGTTTATAACCTAGAGGAACAACTCGGTGTACGTCTCATTCAGCGAAGTTCACGTCATTTTGCTGTAACAGACATTGGTATGGATGTCTATCGTCACGCACAAGTCATGATGAATGCAGCCCAAGCTGCACATGATGTCGTGAATCATTTAAGCAGTCAGCCACGTGGTGTTATCAAGGTCAGTGTACCTGTGGATATTGCCCAGAATCAAATGGCAAAAATATTGCCCGCTTTTCTAAAAACATATCCAGAAGTTCGTGTGCAGATGATGGTGAGTAACCGCCGTGTGGATGTCATTAATGAGGGCATTGATTTGGCGTTGCGTGTGCGTTCCAAACTGGACGATGACCCGAATCTGGTTTTAAGACAATTTGCAGCCATTGAACAACGTCTTTTTGCCAGCCAGGCCTATTTAAATGAATTCGGGCATTTAACCACACCTGAACAACTGTCTGAACATCGTATTATCAGCATGGCTGAAGAGCATCTTGACCAGCATTTTCTACTGTCAGGTCCAGATCATCAGCAACAGAAGAAGATCAAGGTCAACCCTGTGATTATGGGTTCGAACTTGTTGATGCTGGCAGAATTAGCCAGTCAGAATTGTGGAATTGCCCTATTGCCTGATAGCATCGCTCAGGATTTCATTAAATCTGGTCAATTGGTGAAAGTATTACCAGAATGGACTGCGCCACATGGAATCTTCCATGCAGTTTATCCATCACGTCGGGGCTTGCTGCCAGCGGTTCGTGTATTCATCGACTATCTGGTTGAACAACTTACCCTATGTTCCACGATAAAAAGACCCGATTAATATCGGGCCTTTGCTGCATTTATGAAATAGCAGAATAATGTCCTGTTCCTTCTGGCCAAGGGGTGAGCAGTTCAAAACCATCCTCTGTCACGGCAACCATATGTTCCCATTGGGCAGAAAGTGATTTATCCCGTGTTACAACTGTCCAGCCATCACTCAACTCTTTCACCTGCGCCTTACCTGCATTTACCATCGGCTCAATGGTAAAGACCATGCCTTTTTTCAATACCATGCCCTGACCTTTCTGGCCATAATGCAGGATATTGGGTTGTTCGTGGTAAACACGTCCAATACCATGCCCACAATATTCACGGACAATACTATAACCCTGAGCTTGAGCAACAGATTGAATTGCATAGCCAATATCGCCTAATGTTGCTCCAGGTCTGACCGTACGAATACCTGCCAACATTGCATCATAAGTCGTTTCAACTAATTTCTTAGCTTCAGGGCTTGGTTCACCTACAAAGTACATCCGACTGGTATCGCCAAAATAACCATCTTTAATCACAGCCACATCAATGTTGAGAATGTCACCCTCCTGCAAAATCTTTTTGACAGAGGGGATGGCATGGCATACTTCTTCATTGACAGAAATACAGGTTGTTTTGGTAAAACCGTGATAACCCACATTGGCAGGAATAACCTGCAAAGTGTTTACGATGTAATCATTACATATATCATCTAAATATTCAGTTGAAACACCTGGCTTTATATAGGCACCAATCATTTCTAGAACTTGTGCTGCCAAACGCCCTGAGATACGCAATTTTTCAATATCCTGTTCCGTTTTAATGGTCACAGTAGAAGCTCTCATTCGAGATATTCCTTATGTAAAAATCAAATTAATTTCGTAATGCAGAGCCATTTTTATACTGCATTCAATATTTCAGTAGTTTTACGCCTTAGCCCTCAAATCTTCAATCTTTTTACGACTGAAAAACACTTTTTATTTTACATTTAATTTCGATCAACATCATAGGAAAAAAGTATAACAAACGATATTTTTTACTTTTAAAATCTTTTCAAACAATTAAGTTTACCAAAGCTAATCCTATGATTTTAATCATTTCTTTTTAGACAAAAATAAACCGTTTTTCACATAAAATTGGTTTCAAATGACAGCATTTTTATTCTAAAATCCGCACTTTTATTTTATACCTCCCTTTATGAACCAACTTCGTACAGGAGATATTATTGCCTTGGGGTTTATGACCTTTGCACTGTTTATTGGTGCAGGCAATATTATTTTCCCCCCTATTGTTGCCCAGCAGGCTGGTGAACACGTATGGCTGGCTGCATTTGGTTTCTTAATCACCGCAGTTGGTCTACCTGTAATGACCATCATGGCCTTGTCACGTATGCAGGGCTCAATTGAGGTCATTAGTTCCCCTCTTGGTCGTTTTGCCAGCTTATTACTGACCATAGTCTGTTACCTATCGGTAGGTCCGTTATTTGCGACACCACGTACTGCCACCGTTTCTTATGAAATTGGTTTTGCACCATATTTTGGTACATCAAGCAGTAGCCTACTGATCTACAGTGTAATTTATTTTGCTTTTGCCGCAGCAGTTTCTCTTTATCCAAATAAACTGCTTGATACAGTCGGACACGTACTGGCACCATTAAAAATTGTTGCACTTGCAATACTGGGCATCGCAGCTTTTACCATTCCGACAGGTTATATTTCTCCACCGATTAACCATTACGTCAACAGTCCAGTTTCCGAGGGCTTTGTCAGTGGTTACTTGACCATGGACACCTTAGGGGCGCTGGTACTTGGTATTGTGATTATTCAGGCCATTCAGTCCCGTGGAGTAACTGATTCCAAGCTGATAACCAAATATGCAATTATCGCAAGCCTAATTGCAGGTGTAGGCTTAACCCTTGTTTATATCAGCCTGTTCAAACTTGGTTTAGGCAGCCATGAAGTCGCGGCAAATGCAGATAATGGTGCAGTCATTCTGCATGCCTATGTGCAGCATGCCTTTGGTGACCTGGGTTCATTGTTCCTGGCTGGCTTGATTTTTCTGGCATGTATGGTCACTGCGATTGGCTTAACCTGCGCATGTGCAGAGTATTTTAATGAATTAACTGGTTTACCCTATAAATTACTGGTTTTTATCCTGATTGGGTTTTCACTGTTAATTTCCAACTTGGGTTTAACCAAACTAATTGCGTTTTCCGTTCCTTTATTAAGTGCAATTTATCCGCCAGCAATCGTGGTGATCATGCTCAGCTTTTTCTGGAAACACTGGAACAAGCCATCGCTGATTGTAGGTTCGGTGACCGCCATCGCTTTCCTTTTCGGTATTGTAGAGGCAATTAAAGCGGCTGGCTTTACACAGCAGTTACCACAATTTATTGATCACTTGCCATTAAGTGAACAAAACCTTGCCTGGTTACTTCCATCATGTGCCGTTCTTATGATTGCAATTGCAATTGACCGATTATCAGGTGGCAAGAATTAAAATAATTTGTCGTTAAGACCGCGTTTTATCCAAACATGATTTTAGCTATATGAAGAATGCTCCTTTACCCAATGTGCATTTTTTGTTTACGACAATTCCTTATTTTTTAAGAGGCATTAATTAAATAATAGCAATATCATTCATCATGCTCGCATTCTAAATCTTTCAAAATGTAAAAAACACTCTATCA
>NZ_DDAH01000042.1:15217-16671 GCF_002333245.1 Acinetobacter sp. UBA2063 | reverse complement strand
CGACATTATTTTTAATGCAAAAACACGGAACCGCGTTTGTTGGTAAATTTTTTGGGCCAATTACGTTACTTTGGTTTTTGTCATTAGGGATCTTGGGCGTCATTAGCGTTGTACAAACACCAATCGTACTCGGTATGGTTAGTCCTCATTGGGCAATTCAGTTTATTTTCACTCATCCTGTACAAGCATTTTTTATTATGGGTGCTGTTGTTTTAACGGTCACAGGTGGTGAAGCCTTATATGCAGATATGGGGCATTTTGGACCACGTCCAATTCGTTTCGGTTGGTTTAGTGTCGTTTTGCCTTGCCTTGTATTAAATTATGCTGGACAAGGTGCGCTGTTACTTCGCAATCCTACGGCGATTGAAAATCCATTCTATTTACTAGTCCCAAGTTGGGCTTTGTACCCAATGATTATCTTGGCAACGATGGCAGCTGTGATTGCATCACAGGCCGTTATTTCTGGGGTTTTCTCTTTAGCTCGTCAAGCAATCCAATTGGGTTATTTACCACGTTTAGGCATTAAACATACTTCTGATTCTGAAGAAGGACAAATTTATGTGCCATTTCTGAATTGGTTATTGCTGATCTCGATTGTCATCTTAATTTTAATTTTTAAAACCAGCTCAAACCTTGCAAGTGCTTATGGCTTGGCTGTGACCTTAACCATGTTATGTGACACAATTTTGGTTGCTGTATTCATATACTATGCATGGAAATGGAGCTTACCAAAAGTGATGCTGTTGATTATTCCATTCTTCATTTTGGAATCCGTACTGGTCGCAGCAGCATCATTAAAAATGTTCTCAGGTGGTTGGGTACCGTTATTGATCGGTGCAGTCGCCGTTATGATCTTGATGACGTGGAAACGTGGGCGTGAGCTTACTTTTGCTAAACTTGAACATGACACTCTATCACTCGATTTATTTGTGAAAAGTATTGGGGACAATGTTCATCGGGTACCTGGCGATGCAGTCTTTTTAACTGGAACGCCTAATGTTGTTCCGCATGCGATGCTACATAATATTAAGCACAATAAAGTACTACATGAGCGTAATATTTTAGTCACGGTTGTGATTGAAGATGTCCCATTTGTTCCTCAAGAGGAGCGAATTAGTGTTGAAACGTTGAATGAACATTTCTATCGCATCAAAATTTTCTACGGTTTTAAAGATGAACCTAATGTGCCAAAAGCCTTGATTCAAGCTTACGAAGAATTAGGCTTTGAATACGATTTGATGCAAATTAGCTTCTTTATTTCACGCGACCGCATTGTGCATACGGTGGGGGATGGCATGTCGCCGTGGCGTGAGAAGCTGTTTATTTCAATGCAGCGTAATACCAGTCCTGTGAGTGACTTCTACCAGATTCCGACCAACCGTGTGGTGGAGCTGGGCAGTCAAATCGAAATCTAGTGAAAATACAAATAAAAATGGCACTTTCGAGTGCCTTTT
>NZ_DDAH01000042.1:13597-15115 GCF_002333245.1 Acinetobacter sp. UBA2063 | reverse complement strand
TGGCACTTTCGAGTGCCTTTTTTATTGCCTGCTGATCAAGTGAACAGTTTTGCGACATAAAATGTCGTTCTAAGCGGTAGCGCGATATACAGCATGTCCCTGAATTGTTAAGCTTCGCGTTCATGTTGATCTTGATGTGGTTATGGCAAAGAAAACAACCAAAAAGGCTAAAACTCAAGCTCATTTTTTGAGCCAAAATATTGGAAAGATTCTGCTCGCCCTAGTTGCAACGGGAAGTTTTGCCATCGCATTTGGCAGTGAAAAAATTGCCAAACTTCTTCCTGTCTCAGGCGGCAACAGTGGATGCCTAAAACAGTTCTACCGTGATGTGCCACCGATACTCAACAGGGAAAGCCTGAAAAAAGACAGTTATGCACTGTGCTTTAACGGCTTCAATGTGATGTATTCAGGTGTGTCCAAAACGCCGCTATGGTCAGCCGAATACCTGACACCTGAGCGTTTAAGCATTAAGATCAAGCGTGAAGACAATTTCCATGAGGAAACACGGGTGCAGCTTGCGCATCGTGCTTTGTTATCGGACTATCGTGGTTCTGGTTATGATCGTGGGCATATGGTACCCAACGGTGATATGAACAATACCGCAGCGCAGCAGGATAGCTTTTCTTTAGCCAATATGGTGCCACAAGCACCCAAGAATAATCAGGAAGTCTGGCGTAAATTAGAAGAAGCGGTACGTTCTATTGTGACTAAACAGCATAAAGATGCTTATGTTATTACGGGACCGATCTTTGAAGCGAAGCGTTTAAAAACCATTGGCAATGGCGTAATAGTCCCTACGGCTGTATACAAAGCCGTGTATTTACCCAAACAGGGCATTATTGGTGCGTATTATGCGCCGAATAATGATTCGCTACAGGTTAAAGTCGTGAGCGTGTGCTATCTAGAAGAAAAACTAGGGATTAATTTATTCCCGCAGCTTACAGAACAACAAAAGCGTAATATTTATCAATTACCGACATCAGCACAACAGGTTAAAGCCAATAAAGACATTAACTATGTCAAATGGGATGGGCAAAGTCAGTGTGCAGAAGAGGCAACAACAGAAAGTATTCAAGCTCAACAACAGCAATTTGCTTCAGGGCAATCACAGTCCACTGAAAGTAAGTTACCGCAAGTAGATGAAGAAACCAAACAGGCTTTAATCAAGCAATTGATTGAAGCATTGGTTCAGTTTTTTTTACAATTATTGCGATAATATCGCAGCTATCCTAAAGTGATTATGCTTAACTCAAATAGGGTAAAACAGAAAAGAACAATGAGAGGAAAAGATGTTTAAACCTTTTGAACAGGGCGATCAGTCTTCGGCAATTTACGATCTGACTTTGGAAAATCAAGTGGACTGTGTCAGTTTATATGGCAACTTACAAATTACCAAAGATCAAGCAGGTTTGAAAACAGCCAAAGCATTACAAAGTTTTATCAATGATGTGGTGGCAGCATTAGAAAAACAAAGCTTACCTGAACAGATTGAACGAAAGCTTGAGCGAGAAATTGAAA
>NZ_DDAH01000042.1:0-13525 GCF_002333245.1 Acinetobacter sp. UBA2063 | reverse complement strand
CCCATTTTTGTAAATGAAAACAGCCTTTTCAAAAGGCTGTTTTTTTATGGGAATGTGAGCTTAGCTTTTCTCGTTGCCGACCACTTTATAAATAAGCGCTCCAATGATTGCCCCAATAATAGGCGCAACCCAGAATAACCATAATTGGCTTAGTGCTGCAGTTTCAGCAAAAAGCGCCACCGCTGTACTACGTGCAGGGTTTACCGATGTATTGGTTACAGGGATGCTAATTAAGTGAATCAATGTTAATGCTAAACCGATAGCAATCGGTGCAAAACCAGCAGGCGCACGACGATCAGTTGATCCTAAAATCACAATCAGGAAAAATGCGGTCAGTACCACTTCAATTAAAAGAGCGGAGACCATAGAAAAATGGTTAGGTGATAAATCCCCATAGCCATTACTTGCAAAGCCGCCAGTACCAGCAAAGCCTGCTTGACCTTGCACAATAATGTAAAGTACTAAGGCTGCGATTGTTCCACCAATCACTTGAGAAATAATATAAGGTGCTAATTCTTTGGCTTCAAAGCGTCCACCAACCCATAAGCCTACACTGACAGCAGGGTTAAAGTGACCCCCTGAAATATGACCAAATGCATAAGCACCCGTTAAAACAGTTAGACCAAAAGCAAGTGCTACACCTAAGAAGCCGATCCCAAGCTCTGGAAATGCGGCGGCAAGCACAGCGCTACCACAACCACCAAAAACTAGCCAAAAGGTCCCCAGAAATTCTGCTAAATATTTGTTCATTGTTATCACCCGATTCGTTATAAAAATAAAAAAGTATGCATCCAAGAATTTATTATGGATATATTTAAGCTCTATGAATAAATGTGAATTAATTCACAAAACTGCATACGCTCTTTTATAAATGCTGTAAAAAAAATGATCTGTTGTGAAAGCGTTAGTTTGTCTCTAGTTTTATTAAGAATTGTAAGTTGTGTTGTTGTTTCGCCACTGCTGCGGGGTTTGATTGGTCCAAATTTTAAATGCACGTTGAAAAGCACTTTGTTCAGAATAGCAAAGTAGCAATGCGATTTCTTGTAGGCTCAGATGCGGATCTTTTAAGTATTCGGTTGCCAACATAAAGCGAATCTGTTGTACCCGTTCCTGAAAGGTGGTGTTTTGCTGTTGTAAGTGACGTTGTAATTGTCTTACCGATAACCCTAATTTTTCGGCAATAAAATCGATTTGATATTGGTTTTTCTGTAATCCTGTCAAAATGGCATGTTGCAGACGTTGATCAAGTTGAGTGGAATTTGGCAGCTTGTCCAATAATGCTTGGGCTTGTTGTAATAACAGTTGTTGTAAGGTGTGATCACCTGTTTTTAATGGTTTAAAGGCTTCAGTAACGGGTAGGAGTAGTTGGGTTTTTGGCTGATCAAATCGGACTTTACAGCGAAAATATTGCTCATAAACGCTGATATTCTTCGGTGCAACATTCACAAAATGGACTTCATGCAGATTGATGTTTTCACCTGACATAAATAACTTGAGGAATTGCACCATTAAGGCAATTGCAATTTCATCCGTTAACTGGGTTGGGTGGGGTTCTGGAGCTTCCCAACGGATTGAAGCATAAGGATGATTAAATTCCACCACCAAGGGACTGCCATCATAAATCAGACGATGAAAATCATGATAACGTGCCAATGCTTCACCCAAATTTTCACAAGAAAGTGCGAGGTAAGCAATAATCCCTAAATGTTTGGGTTGTACGTATTCTGCAATTTCTAAGCCCAAACCTGTCTTTGCGTGCAAGTGATTGAGGTCTTCAAGTAGGTCTCGCCAAATCACATAATCAAAGCGTTCCAGATTTTGAACTTGTTGTAATTGTTCAGGAACAGCAATATGTTGTGCTTCACAATAGGCTTTTAATAAATGCCCCAATCCCCCATAAACAGAGCCTGTATAGTTCTTGAGTTGAGACATCCTGTCTATCCTTATTCTGTCGTGTTTTGTCAATATAAATATATCGCATCGTCAATACTTCGCCTACAAAAATTTATATCTTTAATAAAAATAAGGAAACATTTGGAGAAAGCCATGTTAAAGGGTTTTATTGCGGGTTTGGCTGTTGCAAACGCATTTGAATGGTTTGCTCATAAATATCTATTACATGGGGTACACCGTAAAGGCAAGCCACGTTTCAGTCCAACGCCAAAACAGATGGAATCGCATTGGGCACATCACCGTGAAGTCCGTAAACAAGACTTTTCTGATGATTGTTATGTGGAAGGTCTAGACAGTTGGCGTACACGTAATGAAATTATGTCATTGGCTGTGGTAGCGGGCGTTGCCAGTGTGGCGTTTTATCCTTTTTCAAAAGGCATGGCATTGGCAGCAGTTTATAGTGCAGGCAATTATTATTATGTACATCGCCGTGCACACTTAGAACCTGATTGGGCAAAGCGTACCATTCCTTGGCATTACGATCATCATATGAATTCGAATCAAGATGCGAATTGGTGTGTGACCCGTCCATGGTTTGATTATGTCATGGGCACACGCGTGGTTTCATCTGCTGATTTAAAAGAAGCCAATCCACTCGGTTTACCTCTACCTGCGCCACTTTCCAAAGCGCTGACTCAAGCGATTGAATCGGTTTTCCCTGCGAAGTGGGTTGAGCAAAAACCAAAGTTAGTGACACCACCTGTAGCCGATGCGGAGCAACAAGAATCAGTTGCTTAGTGAAAAATGCGAAGTGTGACAATAAAGCACCAAAATTTTGACGAATCACGACAATACTTCAGTCGTCCATGTCGTGAATTGTCAATAAAATCTGTTTTTAATGTCAATATTTTTGTTCATTTTATAGCTATTTTGATTCAAGCATTTGAAATGCACAGAATTTTCAAAATGACAAAATTCACGTTTACCCTCTAGCGTTGTATAAACGCAGTTTCCATACCTTGCTTAGGCAAGGTATTTTTTTGCCTGAGGAAATGTTGAGTGAATAAAAAACCTCTCAAACGATGATTTTGAGAGGTTGGTTTTTTGAGTAATACTCGCGTTTAAAGACGCATTTCAATCCCTTGCTCAGCCAAATATTGCTTAGCTTCTGGAATGGTGTGCTGACCAAAATGGAAAATTGAAGCAGCCAGTACCGCATCTGCACCGCCTTTCAAAATTCCGTCAGCCAAATGTTGTAAATTGCCTACGCCACCTGATGCGATGGTCGGAATATTGACACGATCATTGATCTGACGCATCAAGGCAATGTCATAACCCGCTTTGGTTCCATCGGCATCCATACTGGTAATCAGCAATTCGCCCGCACCGAAGTCAGCCATTTTCACAGCCCATTCAATCGCATCAATTCCTGTTGGCTTACGACCACCGTGGGTAAAGATTTCCCACTTATTTTCGCCAGTTTTTTTCGCATCAATTGCGACCACAATACATTGTGCGCCAAAACGCTGTGAGGCTTCTTGCACAAACTCAGGCGTAAATACTGCTGCCGAGTTGATACTGACTTTATCAGCACCCGCATTTAGTAATAGTCGAATATCTTCAACTTTACGGACACCACCACCTACAGTTAAAGGTACAAACACGCTTTCAGCCATACGTTCTACCGTACGGTAAGTCGTATCGCGTCCATGATGGGTAGCAGTAATATCTAAAAAGGTAATTTCATCGGCGCCTTGTTCGTTATAACGACGTGCGACTTCAACAGGGTCACCTGCGTCACGAATATCAAGGAATTGAACGCCTTTGACGACTCGACCATTATCAACATCCAAGCAAGGGATAATACGTTTTGCGAGCATAAAATTTTCCAAAAAATCGCCAATAAAGAAAGGGGTGCTACACCTTCATGGAGGGAACAGGTATTCTATCAAACTTCACAGCTATTTTTTGCAGGTTTTCCATGTCGGTTTATACCCCGTTGAGTTTAGAAGAAGTTCAAGCATTCGCTGAGCCTTATGGTTTAGCGATCATTGACCTGATTCCAATCCAGGGCGGTATTCAAAACACCAACTTTTTTTTGGTGGATCATACACAGAAACAGTATGTTTTAACGGTTTTTGAGGAACTGGATACTGAGGGAGCGGCTGAACTGGTGCCCGTGCTGGACTGTTTGGGGCAGGCAGGCGTACCTGTGGCGGTGCCGTTGAAACATCACGGTCAGGCTATCCATAGCATTGCAGGCAAACCTGCCCAGATTGCGCCACGCTTAATGGGTGAGCATCCTGAGCAGGCCAGCATTGAGCAGGTGCAGGCGATTGCGCAGGCGCAGGCCAAACTGCATCTGGCCTTGCAGGATTTTCCATTACAACGTGATTTTAATCGCAATCATGCCTATTGGTCAGAGGTTGCCAGCCAACTACGCTCCAAGATGCCCCTAGCAGACCAACAACTTTTAGATCAGGTATTTCAGCTATTTGAGGTGATTAGTCAGGAATATCCAGATCGGCCAACAGGCTTTATTCACTCAGATTTATTTCGGGATAACACCCTGTTTGAGGGCAGTCAACTCAACGGTATCCTCGATTTTTATGAGCTCAACCAAGATGAATGGCTGTTTGATATTGCCATTAGCATCAATGATTTCTGTACCAGTTATCCGCAGGCACATTTGGATATGGAAAAAGCAGAGACATTCCTCACCGCCTATCAACAAGTGCGCCCACTGACACAAGATGAGTTAGCTTGTTTAGATATTTTCTTAGCAATGGCGGCCTGCCGTTTTTGGTGTATGCGTTTGCAGGTCGCACAGAAGAATGCTGAGCAGGGGCGCACAGGGGAGGATATTTTGCAAAAAGACCCGATAGAAATGCGTATGATGCTACAAGACCGTTTACAACAAGTGTTAGGTTTAGGATAGGAATATGCGAGATCAAGGACGTTTGGTGGAATGGTTTGATGATAGGGGCTATGGATTTATACAACCCAATGATGCACATAAGCAGCGTGTGTTCCTGCACATCAAGGACTTTGCCCGTACAGGGCCACGCCCGATAGTGGGCTGTGCGCTGGAATATACCGTGATTCTGGATGAGCGGGGTCGTTATCGCGCTCAGCAAGCAACTTATTTAAAAGCATCACAGGTGCTTGAGCATCGGGCTGAACCAGCTCTGCCAAAACAGTCTAAAGCGTGGTCACCGATGCAGATTGGTATCATCATTTATATTGTATTTATGCTGGTTGCAGGTTTTAGCAAGTTGCTACCACCTTATACGCTACTGTTTGTCAGCCTGATGAATGTCCTGAGCTATTGGCTGTATGCACAGGATAAAGAAGCGGCACAATTGGGGAATCGACGTATTCCAGAGCAGACTTTGCATATCGTGGATTCTTTAGGTGGTTGGTGTGGAGGGTGGCTTGCACAACAAAAATTGCGACATAAAACACAAAAGCAACCATTCCGTAAGATTTATTTCTGTACCATAGCTTTTCATATACTGTTGATATGCTGGTTAATTTCGCCCCTTAATGTCTTTTATTGAGGGCGTTTCTGGAGATAAATAAAAATGAATTATTCCGTTGATCAAGACCCGAACCGTACTTTAACGCTGGTTCTTTATGTACTTTATATTATTGCGATTTTTTCTGGTGGTTTATTGGCGGTCATTGCGCTCATTATTAACTATGTCAAGCGTGGTGATGTGCGTGGCTCAATCTTTGAAAGCCACTTTACCTGGCAGATCCGTACATTCTGGTGGTATCTGGCCTGGAACATCATCGCCTTTATTCCATTCTTCTTCCTATTCTTTACAGGGGACAATGCCAATGCATTTGCTGGCGTTGCACTTTCAGGTACTGTATTTTGTGTACTGGTGATTTTTGCCGCGTGGGTCTGGATTGTTTATCGGGCAATTCGTGGTTTAATCGCACTGAATGATAATAAACCCATGTACCAATAAAATAGGATAAAGCATGATTATTGAGCATGTGCATTCGTGTATGTTAATGAAAAAGAAAGAGGCATCAGCAGCATAGAGCGCTTTTTAGCGCTCTTTTTGTTTAGGCTTGTTCCATTTTAACTCACTGACCAATACCCCGAGAACCACCATTAAACCTCCCAGCAAGGCCAGTAAAGGCAGTCGCTCACCCGCAATCCGCCCAAATAAGCCTGCCCAGACAGGTTCACCTGCATAGATGATCGCGGCACGGGTTGGATCAACCATTCGCTGTGCCCAGTTCATCACGAACTGAATCAGGGCACTGGCTAAACCTAGGATCACAGCAATCAGTAGCAGTGTCCATGAAAATTCAGGAATCTTGTGTTCACCCACCATCGGCATACTGGCAAAGGAGAGGATTGAGGCAACGGCAAGCTGAACCACCGTAACCCGCCTGAGATTGACCTTTCCAGCAAAATAACCAATCAAGATAATTTCCAGTGCAATCACAAAGGCGCAGATCAGGGTCAGCACCTGCCCGTAATTGAGGTGAATACCTGAGAAACCATTTCCCGTTAAAAATACCAGACCTGTAAATGCCAGTGCTGTGCCCACCCAGGTCATTAAACTGGGGCGTTTCTGGAAAATAACCCACATCAGGATGGGTACCAGTGGAACGTACAGGGCAGTAAGAAAGGCCGATTCACTGCTGAGAATGGTCTGTAGGGCAATGGTTTGTGTGCCATAACCAATTGCGATGACCACACCAATTGCGGTGCCTGCCAGTGTTTCCTTTAGGGTTAACCCGCGAATGGAATTGATTGAGATCAGTAGGATGGCCAAGGCCGCGACAGCAAAACGACAGCCGACAAAAAACATCGGGCTACTAAAATTCAGGGCGTATTGCACTGCCAGAAATGTGCTGCCCCAGATCATGGTAATAAAAATAAGCGCAAACTGGGCAGCTCTGGGAGAGGAGGCGAGATGGGTTGGCATGGTGTAAAAACAGTAAAAATCAACTTTATATTGTGTATAAACTGATAGCGTCTATGCAAGAGAAATCATCTGTTCCAGTATGGATCAGGCAATTTATTCAACTCACAAATAAAAAAAGAGCCTGACCGCTCTTCTTTTAGTGCTTTGTTTAGAGGCGATCTTCATCCAGTAATAACTGAGCCTCACGCAGATTCAAGGTACCCTCATAAATTGCACGGCCTGTAATTGCGCCTAAAATACCTTTCTGGCCTTTCAGGTTGCGGACATCATCAAGGTTGGTCACGCCGCCTGAAGCAATCACAGGTAGGCCTGAGTATTCCGCTAAACTCACGGTTTGCTCGACATTTACGCCCTGCATCATGCCATCGCGTGCGATGTCGGTATACACGATGCTGGAAACGCCTGCATCAGCGAAACGCCTGGCCAGATCAGTTGCCTTGACATCGGTTACATTTGCCCAGCCATCGGTTGCGACCATACCATTGATGGCATCAATACCAACAATGATATGACCTGCAAAGCGTTTGCATGCCTCTTCCACAAACTCAGGCTCTTTCACCGCTTTGGTGCCAATAATCACAAATGACACGCCAGCCTCTAAATAATGCTCGATGGTTTCAAGGGAGCGGATACCGCCACCGATCTGGATTGGAAGCTCAGGCTGTGCGCGGGCAATCGCCTCAACCACAGGTTTATGAATTGGCGTACCTGCGAAAGCACCATTCAAATCCACTAAATGTAAACGACGTGCGCCTTCATCCACCCAGTGTTGTGCAGTTGCGACAGGATCATCAGAGAAAACGGTATCGTCTTCCATACGTCCTTGTTTTAAACGAACACATTTACCATCTTTCAGGTCAATTGCAGGGATGATTAGCATGCTTTCGCTCCTAGCGTCATCATAAAGTTTAAATTGGCTACATATTAGCAAAGTATTGGGCGATCTCTAAGTCTTGGATACTGAATCATCCAGTATTCTATTAATTTGTTGCTGGAGTTGTGGGCTGAGTAACTGCTGTGTATAAAGATGGCCAAAGATCAGCAGGGCTGCATAGGCATCTGCCGCCGCAAAGGCGATTTGTTTGTTGCTGCATTTCCATTTTCATTGAAACTTGATTGATGGGTGAAGCTTAAACACTTTTGCACACATGAAAAAGCCAAGTGAAAAAACTTGGCTTTTTCATGATGGAAAATCGTTATTCAGCGTATTGCTGCTGTTCCATTGATATTTGATTTAACTTAAATTTTCCATTCCACAAAGTTTTTTAACAACTGTAAACCAGCGGTATGACTTTTCTCTGGATGGAACTGGGTTGCGAACAGGTTGTCCTTATGAATCGCAGTACAGAAGTTCACGCCATAATCACAGGTTGCCGCCGTTATCGCTGAATCTTTTGGCTCAACATAATAACTATGCACAAAATAGAAACGTGCGTCCTGCTCAATGTTGTTCCACATCGGATGATCTGGATCAAGCTGGTGAACCTGATTCCAGCCCATGTGTGGTACTTTTAAATGTGGAATTTCAGGGAAGTGTTTCACTACACCATCAAAAATACCGAGTGCATCCACGCCACCATTTTCTTCCGAACTTTGCAGTAGGGCTTGCATGCCAACACAAATCGCAAGAACAGGTTTATTGAAAGCTGCCTGACGCACCACCTCATCAATGCCTGCCTCATGCATACCCTGCATACAGTCACGCATTGCACCAACACCTGGAAAAACAATCTTATCCGCTTTGGCAATCAGCTTTGGATCATTGGTGACATCAACCGTTGCACCCACATGCTCCAGCGCTTTTGCCGCAGAGTGCAGGTTGCCCATACCATAGTCAAGTAATGCAATGCGAGTCATTACAGACTCCCTTTGGTAGATGCAATGGTATTTTCGGCACGTGGATCGATTTCACAGGCCATACGCAATGCGCGAGCCAATGCCTTAAACACACTTTCGATCTGGTGATGGCTATTCTTACCCTTTAGATTGTCGATATGCAGGGTCATTAACGCATGGTTGACAAAACCTTGGAAAAACTCAGAGAACAAATCGACATCAAACGTGCCGATACGAGCGCGAGTGAATGGAATATCCATAAATAAACCTGGACGACCAGATAGATCAACAACAACACGAGACAGTGCCTCATCGAGTGGCGCATAAAAATGCCCATAACGACGCAAGCCCTTTTTATCACCTAAAGCTTGCGCAAAGGCTTGTCCCAGCGTGATTCCACAGTCTTCTACGGTGTGGTGATCATCAATTTCAAGGTCACCATCGCAATGAATGTCGATATCAAATAGACCATGGCGCTTGATTTGATCAATCATATGGTCTAAAAATGCAACTCCAGTGTTGAGGGTGCCTTGACCAGTACCATCGAGATTGAGACGAACTCGAATTTTGGTTTCGTTGGTATTTCTTACCACTTCACTGATACGTTGCGTCATGGACACGTTCCTCAAAAAACGTCAAAAATGATTGAATTAAAAACCGATAGTTTCGCTGTGACGAAAAAGTGACAGCATCATAGTTTGCTCAGGAGGGTTAATCAATGCCTATTACCGTACATGCTTACCGTTCTCTAGATAATCTAGGGATTCGTACCCAGCTAGAGCGACTTTATGACACCAGCCCAGAGTTTGGTGATGGGCAAGATGCAATGCAGCAACTTGAACAAGATCTGCAACAATATACCACAGTTTACACCGCTGAATTTAACAGCAAAATTATAGGTGCAATTTGGTCAACAGGACAAGGTGAAAGCCGTGTGCTGGAATATATTGTGGTTCACCCTGCCAATCGTGGACGCGGCGTGGCGGAGCGTCTGGTTGAGGAGGTTTGCCGCATTGAAGAGGAGCAGGGCGTGAAGCAGTTTGAGCCAGGCTGTGGCGCGATTCACCGTTGCCTGTCGCATCTGGGCAAGATCTAGCTGAAAATAGATTCCTGTTCAGTATTGTAGCAAAATTAAACAGTTAATAGAAAAATCCACAAATTGACTTGACGGATTTTGACAAACATTGTTTAATATGCCCACTTTGGCGCGATAGCTCAGTCGGTAGAGCAACGGATTGAAAATCCGTGTGTCCCCAGTTCGATCCTGGGTCCCGCCACCATGAATTTGAAATTTCAATCCCTGATCCCATCAGGGATTTTTTTTGCCTGGGGTTTTTGTGTGAAAAATCGTCATTTAAAACAAAAGCTCAGGATAGTTATTGACTATTTGCCTGATATGCGGCTTAATACACGCCATTGGCGCGATAGCTCAGTCGGTAGAGCAACGGATTGAAAATCCGTGTGTCCCCAGTTCGATCCTGGGTCCCGCCACCATATTCAAAAAGCCCCAAACAAAAGTTTGGGGCTTTTTTTATCAACAAGAGGCAAGGTCAGCTGGCGGTCATGCCGATGTCTAGAAATGACCGCTCAGGGTTTGCTTGATCTTGTCGATGGTATTGCTATGTGATTCATCTTCGGGTGTGGGAATAGGTAGGGAAATCACCACTTCCAGACCCCCTTGCTCTCGGTTACGAATGTTGATCTGTCCATGATGGATATCCACAATACGTTTCACAATGGCAAGGCCCAGACCACTTCCCTGAATGGTACGTGCGGAATTGCCACGTACAAAAGGTTGCATCAGTTCCTCTACCTGATCGGGCGGGATGCCTTCACCATGATCTGCAACAGTAATTAAAATATACTGGTCGACATGACTGGCAGACAGTTCGATGGGTTCTGCCCCGTAACGCTTGGCATTATTGATCAGGTTGGCAATCAGGCGCTTGAGTGACAGGCTGCGTGCAGGAATCACGGGAAGTTCCTGTGCCTCAAAACGGATGTCCAGCGGCTTGAACTGCACCACCAGTTCTTGCAGCAGGCTGTTGATATTGGTATCTGTCAGTTCCTCATCTGAACCATCGCGCATATAGGAAATAAACTGATTCAGTATGGCATCCATATCATCCACATCATAAATCAGCCCCTCACGGAAAAATTCATCAGGCAGCATTTCGGCGGTGAGGCGGATACGCGTCAGTGGCGTGCGTAAGTCGTGTGAAATACCTGCCAACATGATTTGGCGATCGCGTTCGGTTTGTTCAAGTGTATACACCATGTGGTTAAAGGCCTGATTGACCTGACGGATTTCCAGTGGCCCGTGGTTGGTGTCCAGATAGGGAGCTTTGCCTGTTTTACTGTAATTGTTGGCGGCATTTTGTAGACGGCGCAGGGGACGGTTCATCTGCCGTACCAGAATCAGGATAATAATGGAGGACAGGATCGGCACACCAAATAGCCATGATGCAATCAGTTCAACACTGTAGTTGGTGTAGGTCTTGAGGGGTTCCCTGACCCAGTTGCCATTCATTTCAGGCGTTTGAATCCAGATACGTGGAATCGGCTTGAATTTAAAATAAACGGTAACGTTATCTACCCCCAATTCTTTGGCAAGCTTTTCCTCAATCTGGTCGGTGAAGAACTCGGCCAGAAACTTATCTTCCAGTACTGGAAACTCCCGTGGATCGGTGACATATTCAATCCCAATACGGTTTTTTAGCCATGTGTCGATATCGACTTCGGTATCGCGGTGTAGGATGCGAATGTCAGGATTGTTGACCAGTTCCAGCTCAATGGCGAGATAACGCGCATGTTGTTGCAGTTCAGGAAGATAGAGGGTTCGCCAAAAGAACCACAAGGACATAAACAGGCTAAAGAATACCGTAAACAGTACCAGTACGGTGGTACGCATTGCGGCAGACCGTGGCTTGATCTTGTCTAAAAAACGTTCCCACTGGGTTCGTGGCTTTTCAGAGTAGGTCTCAAAGTCGGTAAATTCTTGTGGATCAATCGGTTCAAGCTTCAAGGTTGAGTTTCCCGCACTTACTCAGCACCATCTGGAACAAAAACATAGCCTACACCCCAAACGGTCTGGATGTAGCGGGCACGGGCAGGATTGTCCTCAATTAAACGACGTAAACGGGAAACCTGCACGTCAATCGAGCGTTCCATTGCCCCCCATTCACGGCCACGGGCAAGGTTCATCAGCTTGTCACGGGTCAATGGCTCACGGGGATGCTGAACCAGCGCTTTCAATACCGCGAACTCGCCTGTGGTCAGGGTCACCACCTGTCCCTCGCGGGTGAGGGTGCGGGTAGACAGGTCCAGCGCCCACGGTCCAAAACTGACCACTTCAACCTGCTGGCTTGGTGCGCCTGGCACCTCGCGAACCTGACGGCGCAGTACCGCACGGATACGAGCCAACAGTTCATTTGGGTTGAATGGTTTTGGTAAATAATCATCTGCGCCTGCTTCAAGACCCGCGATACGATCAGAGTCACTACCACGCGCTGTCAGCATAATAATGGGTGTATCGATATTTGACTGGCGTAAACGACGACAGATACTTAAACCATCTTCCACAGGAAGCATAAAGTCGAGCACGATCAGCGAGAACAATTCACGTTGCAGTAAACGGTCCATTTGGGTTGCATCATGGGCAGTTTTTACCACAAAGCCTTTGTCTTCCAAAAAGCGTTGTAATAAGGTACGCAGACGCACATCGTCATCGACCACTAAAATGCGTTCGACTCGGTCTGTCTCATGGTGCACAGTTTCCGTCGATTCGGCAGGTACAACTAAACTCATGATGTGCTCCTTTTATCGTTTATTGTCATCGTCTTTATGCAATGCGATTGTGAAATATCAATACAACTTTGAGTATACGATTCATTGCACAGGTTTGGCTATGTTATAAAGCAACAAATATTGCCAATAAAATCAAGAGATAGATACCAAATATATACAGGTAAAAAGATGACAATCAACTATTTTTCAATATTTAGCCTCAAAAACGCCGTTATTTTAGAAACATTGATGGATTTGCAAAAACTACTGGTTAAATATTCAAAAAAACAATGGTGGATTTTATAGCCATGAACTTTATAATCAGTACTTTTAGACTTAACCCTTGTGGAATCAATCACGATGACTGACTTAGTTCAGCAGTTGGCAAATGAACTTGCCGTACGTCCAAACCAAGTAGAAGCTGCTATTCGTTTAATTGATGAAGGCGCTAGCGTTCCTTTTATTGCACGTTACCGTAAAGAGGTCACGCAAGGCTTGGACGATACCCAATTACGCCAACTCGACACACGTTTAACTTATCTACGTGATTTATACGAGCGTCGTGAAAAGGTGATTCAATCTTTACAAGAACAAGATAAATTAAGTGATGATTTATTGGCGCGTGTCAATGCAGCAGAAACTAAAAATGCATTAGAAGAAATTTATGCACCGTACCGTCCAAAACGTACCAGTAAATCATTTAAGGCAAAAGAAGCTGGTTTAGGTCCAATAGCTGAAAAAATTATTGCCGATCAAGTTGATCCGACTGAGGCATTGGCAGGTTTTAGTCATGAAGATTATCCAGATGTAGACAGTCAGTTAGATGCTGTGCAGCACATTCTGATTGATGAATGGGCACAAAATATTGCGCTAACGACAGAATTAAAAGAAATTTTTGCCAAAACAGCGGTATTAAAAAGTTTGGTAGCTTCTGAAGAGAAAAAAGAAGTCGGCAAAAAATTCCGTGATTACTTCGATTTTTCAGAAAACCTAAATAAATTACCTTCGCATCGTTTATTGGCGATGCTGCGTGGTCGTCAGGAAAATGTACTGGGCTT
>NZ_DDAH01000131.1:0-5954 GCF_002333245.1 Acinetobacter sp. UBA2063 | reverse complement strand
TGTGGTGAAAAGCACGGTTATTGGTGATTAAATCCAGACTTTCAGGCTTAGTGAGTTTTTGTAAAACCTGCTCAAAACAGCTCACTGGCAAATGTGGATTTAAGCGTTCAAAAGCAGTTTGTAAATCTGATTCAATCAGAACCTGCTTATAATCTTTACGTAAAGGATTGCTACTGTCAGGTGCAATATCCACACCATGAACGACTTCCCAGCCATTTTCAGCGAACCAGTCCAAGCAGAGGTTTTCAAGTTGGGTTTCGTTCATAAAAATTCCGTTCCACAAGATGTTCCACTTGACATAGTTGTGCACTATACATTACTATTCTAACCAATATGACCGATGCCCCTGCTTATGTACGCATCGGTTTTCATTTTCTAATCTGCCATAATTCCCATTCTTGCCAATCTTCTTGAGCTATCCCAAAGTCTCCTAAAGTAATCATACCATTGCCTATCTGTGGAAACTCTGCCAATAACTGCTTAAAACGTTCTGACCAAGTCGAGTTTGGACAAATCCTCTTTAAAAGATGTTGAATAATGCAAAAATAAAAAAATGGGCGAGCATTATTCATAGGTTGCCAATTATCAACCTGTGGTGATAATTCTAAAATGTTAATATTCCATAATCGACTATGATGGGCTGCAACATTACGTACAAAGTTTAGACTTCTCAGCCATTTTGCAAATATTTCACCGCTTTTTATATTATACTTTTCAGCAATACATTGTTGATCTTGGTATTTAAGCCCTGAATACATACGAGATAATAAACCAAAATCCCAAATTTCGATTGCAACCCATACAGGAACACATCCCTCATAATGCTTTTTGTGATGTTCAATAAAAGGTTCTCGGCGTGCTTGGTAAAGTAGGGCATTATATTTTTCTAACCAAACTGCATGTTCTGTTTTACCTGCATTTTTACCGTTCTTTATTAATTTTTTAGTAAAATTACCATGTAAGCAGTCCGCAATCTGATGAGCATTACTATCTCTTTTCCCCAATAAATGAGCAACATCTACCCGAACTGCCAGCTCAATACGTTCAAGAGCATCTAAAGCAAGAAGACGCAACTTTTTATCAAAAATATATAAATCGACAATATTTTCAAAATTACTTTGTTGAACAAATTCATTTTTTCGAATGGGTTTATTTTGTGCTTTAGATGCCTGTACATCTATCTGACGAAAAGGATACCAGTAACCACTTAAACGATAATAGCCCACACGCTCTAGATAATTTAAAGCCTTAGCATTATCTGTGACAATCATACCCCGACTTTCTAAAAGCTGTAATTGTTGGGTATAAGATTTCCATTGCTTTAATGGTTTAGCCATCTATCCCCTCACCATGCAAATCCGATACATCTACCTCACCCGATAATAATTTTGGTAATAAAGTATCTCTAAGATTTATAAGCACTAAATTTTCATGTACAAAGTTTTCAATCTCTTCATGTAACGTCTTAACTTTTTTAGCAAAATAATCAGTTAAGTTAAGGTCTGCCATTACAACCTGTTTTGAAACCAATTCCATCCAATGCCTTCTATACTCTTGAAATTTCTGTAAATCCCTAATTGCATAATAAGTCCAATACGAATTTCTCTCTTTACCTGTAACCGCAATCACATTTTCAGAAACATCAAAATTACTTAACATTAATTTTGTAATACAAGTATGATCACCAAATATAAATACTGGCTCTTCTTTGGAAGCAGGAATACTTCCTTCGTCATTATGAAACCCCAAAATAATATTTGAGCCTTGTTCCAGAACAAAAGTTCGCCCAAATTCATTTACATCATTTTTTTTAAATCTTTTTTTAATTTTTATTCTATTCAAAATACCATCAACTTTGGCGATACTCCAACCTTTCGGCACCTCTCCCAACTCACTTTCAACCAATTCATCAGGAAATAACGCAGCCGTTGCTTGTAACTCAGCAAAATCTTCCTTTGCCATTTGCTCAAGCTCAGCTTCACTTTTTCCACTAATCGCATACATGGCAGCAAGTTCAGGGTCTTGCCCTGTTTGTTTTGCTGAAATTTTGGCACGTACAGGTTCAAAGTCGATAAACCAACTTTTAAAAATGGCTTGAGCAATGGATTCTAGGGTTTGGTTAATTTGATTGTTAAGATGGATTTTGTCGTCTAAGTCAGAAAGAATTTTAGCTATTCTTTCTTGAATCACAATGCTTGGCTTCGGAACTATAAGTTTTGCTAAATCTGAGCCTCTTATACCTGCGGCACCTGCTCCTTGTTCGACAATTGTATTAATTATTTTTTTTCCTAAACAACTAGAGAAAAAATAAAAATAAAAAGTAGGATTAGCAATATCTTGCTTTAATCTACATCTAATCAAATGTGATTCGAAACAGACTTCTTCTTGGTCATTTAAGAATATTGAACATTGACCAGCGCCCTCTCTAACCAAAGATTGGCGGGCAAACAAGAGGTCACCTGTCTTTAGTAAAGAGCTTTCTTTTTCTTTTTCATTTAATGGGGCTCTATCCATCACCAAATTGTTAATTCTTGGGTAAGCAAAAAGCTCCCCCATATTAACCATTTTGTATCCTTCCCCTCTAATTCTTTTCGGTTTAGTTAATCCATTCCGCAAGGGAATTTCAAATAACTCTTCAAAAACAATGAAACTCACACAACACCCCTAAATTTTTTCTTAATCGCCCAATAGCCACGAGTACCACCGACACGCTCAAGCCAGCCAGCATCTTTTAAATGATTCAGATGCTTTTTAATAGCTGACTCATTAATACCAATCTGTACTGCCATTTCACGATAGGAGACTTTAGGATTCTGCTGAACTAAATTTAAAATCTGTGTTTGTCGCTCTGTCAGTAATTCTTGCTCGATTGAGCCACCGATTGAGCCACCGATTGAGCCACCCTCCAACTCAATCATAGGACGATATAACTTCACATCAAAAAAATCATTGGTTTCTAAAAATTCAGGCGTTGCCAGTTTTTCAGCTTCACACATCTGCTTGATCCGTTGCAGACCACTGCCCCAATGCTCAATATAACCAAGCTCTCGAAACACACGAGCCAATACCCGATTACGAATTTCCGAGCGTCCCTGCAACAAATCTGCTTCGGTTAAACCATTGGGTAAACCGCCTGGGGAGACAATATTGACCAAATCATCATATATAGCGACTTTGATATTGCGCCCAAAGTTACTGTAATCCCGATGTACATAGGCATTGACTAAGGCTTCACGGATAGCATTTTCTGGAATTTCTAAATAGTCATAACGCTTTAAGCCACGAATTTCAGCACGTAAAGACAAATGATTTTTAATAAAAATTTCGGCTTGTTCAATTTGAGAAAACAAGTCACCTGTGTATTCTTTACGGTCTAAAAACACACTCATATTTGTGCCTTTAAATCGGGCGCATTGGGTCATCACATGCTCATATTGACCGAGCAAGATCAATAAACCATGACTGGCATAACGCTGTCCTTGCTCTTCAATCACCAGTTTCAGATTCAACATCTTTTCTAAAGTCAGTGTTTTATCAGCAGCTTTGAACGCTTCTTCCAAGACCGTTAAATTGAGCTTTTCCAAAGGGTATTGATAATTGGCTAAGGCATCAAAACTGATATTTAGCCTTTGCAATTCCAGTTGTTGAATATGCTCAGGCGATGCCACACGGTTACTTGCACCTAGACGGATATATGTGCCTTGCTCACGTCCTACTGGTTTAAGGTAATACGGAAATAAACTACCTCGTGCGACTTCCACAACCAATAGCTCAACACCATCTATGTTCTCAATATAAATTTGTGCGGCAAGTTGTGGGGCACACAACTCATAAATCATGGAGGTGATTTTATCTTGCAACTCGAAAATATCATCTTGAATCCCAACCAACTGCCGATCATCAGTGACTCCAACAATCAACTTACCGCCACTACTATTAGCAAAGGCAATTAATGTCTTGGCGATCTGCTGTCCTTTCGGTAACTGCTGTTTAAACTCTAGCGTTTTGCTTTCGCCTTTTTGAATCTCAAGCAGCAACGGTTGATCAAAACTCATAACCCAAACCTTTTAAATTCTTTTTGATTTCACTTTCCAGTACAGCACTTTCAGCAAATTGCTGTTTCAATTGTCCTGTTAAGCGTGCCATCTTCTCGGCAAAAGGTTCTCCATCATCTTCCTGTTCGACTGCACCCACATAACGCCCTGGGGTCAGTACATAGTCATGCTTTTGAATATCTTTTAACTCAGCCGAGAAACAAAAGCCTTTTTCATCTTGATACGCTTCGCCTTCAAAGTTTTCACCTTGTTGCCAAGCATGTAAAGCATTGGTGATTTTAGCAATATCCGCATCGGTAAAGTCACGTAGTACACGATCTTTCATATAGCCCAAGTTGCGAGCATCAATAAACAAAGTCTTGCCTTCACGATTGGCTTTCTTTTTATCCAGGGACAAACCATTCTTTTTGTCCTTGGTCAAAAACCAAATACAGGCAGGGATTTGCGTATTGGTAAACAGTTGCCCTGGTAATGCGACAATACATTCCACCAGATCGGCTTCAATCAGATTTTTACGGATTTCACCCTCATTATTGGTATTGGAACTCATCGAACCATTGGCAAGCAAAAGTGCCATACTACCCGTTGGTGATAGATGGTGCAGCATGTGCTGCATCCAGGCAAAGTTGGCATTGCCCTGTGGCGGTGTGCCATATTTCCAACGTACATCACTTTCCAGTGAAGCATGCCACCAATCCTTAATATTGAACGGTGGATTTGCCATGACGAAATCAGCACGCAAGTCTGGATGCTGATCATCTAAAAATGTATCGGCATTCTTTTTACCAAAGTTAAAATCAATGCCACGAATTGCCATATTCATGGCAGCAAGTTTCCATGTGGTTGGATTACTTTCTTGTCCGTAAATCGAAATATGCTTTTTCTGTTCAGATGCTTTGTAGTGCTTTTCCTGTGCATGTTGTTCGATGAACTTTTCACTGGAAACAAAGAAACCGCCTGAACCCATTGCAGGGTCATAGACTCGACCTTTATAAGGTTGCAGCATTTCTACAATCAAGGTCACGATACTTTTAGGTGTGTAATATTGTCCGCCTTGTTTTCCTTCAGCTAACGCAAACTGCCCTAAAAAGTATTCGTAGACATGCCCGAGAATGTCTTTACTGTGCAGACTCAGTTTTTCGCCATTATATTCAGGTTTGGTAAAACTCGTGTCCGAAAAAGTATTGATCAAATCCAACAGTTTGTCATTATCAAGCTGGTACTGTCCTATACGATTCAGAATACCTTTTAATTTAGGATTGGCTTTCTCAATTTCATCAAAAGCATTATCAACTAACCAAGAGATAGAACGCAGTTTGACATCTTGCCAAATAATCGAGCCAATGGCTAAAGCGGCTGTATTTTGTAATGTTGCCCAACGTGCTGCTTTGGGCACCCAAAACACATTTTTTTCTTGATAATAATCAATAATTTCTAATTCATCAGCGATTGCTTGTTGATATTCCTCTTCTGTGTCGTATTGATCACGAGGCATGTAATAGATGTTGTGATCATCCGCCTGAGCAAATAAATCTTTAAGTTCAGACTGACGTTCATCAAAAGCATCTGATACATATTTTAGGAAAATCAGCCCAAGCACAATATGCTTGTAGTTGGCAGCGTCTAAGCTGCTACGTAATTTATCAGCGGCTTTCCAAAGCTTATCATCTAAGTCATTTAGAAACTTTTGTTCCAATGAGTTCATTCTTTATCCTCAATCAATGATCAACCGCTGTGGTTTTATACTTAATGTTCAATAGTTTATTACGTTAGCACAGTTAAGACAGAATCATTTATGGCAAATCCATGCCTTGGAAAATGTAACGCTCACCAATCCACGTACAGGGCAAACCATCTTACGGGATGTTTGATGAAATAGTTGACATCCTCCCCGACCTA
>NZ_DDAH01000149.1:0-8113 GCF_002333245.1 Acinetobacter sp. UBA2063 | reverse complement strand
ATTGCCAAGATCGTGATGGCAATTTTTACCGCTGACTATGTGGTTCGCCGTGCCAAAGAGGTGCGAACGCACTGGAAAGGTTTGCTGCGCCTGAGTGGTGTCATGGCCCTAACCGTTGGCTTCATTGTGGCTGAGCCTGACTTGGGGGCCACCGTCGTGATTGTTTTGATGATGGTGGGTGTATTTTTTCTGGCAGGTGCGCCAGCAACACAGTTCCTGATTATGCTGGGGGCAATTGTTGCGGGCGTGACGGCACTGATCCTGTTTGAGCCTTTCCGCTTTCAGCGCCTGATTTCATTTACCAATCCCTGGGCTGATCCATTGGGCGTTGGCTACCAGCTTTCCAATGCATTGATGGCATTTGGACGTGGTGAATGGTTTGGCACGGGATTGGGACACAGTGTCCAGAAGCTGTCCTATCTTCCAGAAGCACATACTGACTTTATGTTGGCAGTTCTAGGTGAGGAGTTTGGTTTTGTTGGCGTGACCATTGTGATGGCGCTGTCATTTACCATGCTGGCATGCTGTATTCGTATTGGCCACCGTGCATTGCAACACAACTACCTGCGTGCAGGCTATTTGGCCTATGGCATCAGCATTATTTTCCTGCTACAGATTCTGGTGAATGCAGGCATGAATATGGGCTTGATGCCAACCAAGGGTTTAACACTGCCATTCATTAGTTATGGTGGTACATCGTTGATGATGTGTGCAGCCATGATCAGTTTGATTCTGAAAATTGATGCATCAACGCAAGAGTTAAATCCTGTGAAAGAAGAATCAAACTTCTAGTCAATCAAGCCTAAAAGTTTTACAGAAGCCCTTTGCCATGCCTAGGGCTTTTTTATTGCCTATAGGTATATTCCAGCCAAATGAATACCTTTTGGAATTAAAGCAATATTCCATTGTTGCACCGCTTGTTTGAGCATAATTCGGGGCTGGTCAAGTTCAATATCAGGCTGACCTAGCGCTAAAATCGCCTGCTGTAGCAGTTCTGGAGCTTTAGAAGTGCCTAATGCCTGCGCCATATTCTGCTTTGACAGTTTTTGTCCCTGATCATTCATGGCAAGCGGGAGGTGCATATAGTTTAAAACGGGATAATTTAACAGTGAACCGAGCCAGATTTGGCGAGTGGTATTATCCAGTAAATCTGCACCACGAACCACATGGGTAATCCCCTGTAAATAATCATCGACCACGACAGCCAATTGGTAGCTAATAATGCCATCTCGGCGTTTTAGCACAAAATCGCCGAGATCATGTTGCAAGTTTGAGCATTGCTGGCCCTGTAAACGATCATCAAAACAAATGCGCTGATCAGTGACCTTTAGGCGAATCGCTTGCTGGCTGAAATCAAGACGGAGGTCACGACAAGTACCTGCATAGATATGATTGGAACCCAGCATTTTACGTGTGCATTGACAGGCATAAACCGCCTGGATTTGTTTAAGCTGTTCAAGCACCTGTTCATAAAGCTCTAAACGATCTTTCTGGAAAATGATTTCGGCATCAGGTTCAAACTGAAATGCATCAATACAGGAGAGAATGTGGGCTTCACTATGGGGATAAATGCGTGGAATGTCGGTGTCTTCAATGCGAACCAGCCATTTGCCATGATTGGCCTTGGCATCACAATAGCTTGCGACTGCGGTAAGCAGGGACCCAAAATGTAAGGGGCCAGTGGGAGAGGGGGCAAAACGTCCGATGTATGAGCGACGATTAAGCAAAGTATCGCTTTGCCGCTGCGCAAGAGCGAAGCTGTGCTTCGCTTCATGGCTTAACACGGTTGTCAAAATTAACCGTTGTTTTGCTTTTCTTTGATTTCTGCCAAAGTTTTGCAATCGATACAGAGCGTTGCCGTTGGACGTGCTTCCAGACGGCGTAGGCCAATCTCAATGCCACAGGTTTCACAGAAACCATAATCTTCGTTCTGGATCGCCTCAATCGACTGTTCGATTTTACGAATCAGCTTACGCTCACGGTCACGGGTGCGTAACTCAATCGCAAACTCTTCTTCCTGTGTTGCTCGGTCATTGACATCAGGCAATGCAGTTGATTCATCCTGCATGGTGTTCAGGGTGCGGTCAACTTCAGACATTAACTCAGCTTTCCATGCATTCAAAATCTGGCGGAAATGCTCAAGCTGCCTTTCAGACATATATTCTTCGTTTTTCTTTGGCTGATAAGGTGCGATGCCAAACAGACTTGCGGTGGTTCCACCTTCCGCAGACTTGGGTTTGGTTTTACGCACACGTTTTACAGGCGCTTTTTGATCGTCAATCACTTCTGTCTGTTCGTCCAGGACTTGATTTTGGTTGTCATTCGCCATATAGGGCATTCCTCATCATACACGTACTATCTATACGCAAAAAATATGGTGATATGCAAGTGTTTTTATATAAACCGAAGATGGTTTTCCCCATCAGGGGTCGTCATCATATAGAGTTTTTAGACAAGATGGTAGTCATTCCTGTCTAGATTTCGTGAGAAATCGTGGATGTGATTTGTAATCAACAGTCGCTAATCATATCCCAAAACTTCTGAGCTGTTCATACGCTGGGAAGTCGGAAGCCGATAGACCTGTGTTTCCAGCTCGCCATTGGCCTTAAGGCAGATATAACGGTAACCAGGATGTTCCTCATCCAGGGCGAATTTATCACTTTTCGGTTTGAACTGAATACAGGTTGATGGAGTTGATAAAAATTGAATATCTTGCCATCCGTTAATAGAGTCTTGGTGGACATGACCACAGATGATGGCTTTGATATTTGAAAAAGGTCGAATCGTTTCGAGTAAATCAGATGAGTTCTTTAGTTTATGTTGATCAATCCAAGCAGATTCCATCGCAAAAGGATGGTGATGGCAGGCAATAAGCACATAGCGGTCTTTTAACTGTTGTAATAGTCTGGTCAACTGTGCCAACTGACCATCCGCGATTTTTCCATCAATACGCTGTGGCTGTGCACTGTTCAGTAAAATAATGCACCATTTGCCAAGTTCAACAACCGTTACCTGTGTCTGGTCGCTTTCATGGAAAGGAAAATGGACAACATCATCATGATTGCCTGGGGTATGGAAGAAAGGAATGCCCAGACTCTGCATATGTTGCAGATAGCGATTGTAGGTCACTGGTGTCGGGTTCTGAGCCAGATCACCTGTATGCACAATCAGGTCAATATGGGGGTGCTGTTGGCGCATCAAGTCGATTACTGCATGAAAGCTTTGCTCGGGATGCATCCCGACAAACTCCAGATGCGGATACTCCAGTAAATGGGTATCAGTAATCTGTATCATCACAAAATCTTTTTGCGATAACGCTGAGACCTGGAAAGTCACCGTCTGTAGTCCCTCAGATTCTTATCGTTGTTGTAAGTGTTGAGCCAGCCACTGCAATGCCATAATCACAGGTGCATTTCTCAAACGTCCATTCTTAAGTAAAGTGCCTAGTTCTGAATAGTCAAATAAATGAAGCTGGATATTCTCCCCTTCATCTGGCATCCCAAAGATGCCCCCCATTTTTGGTAATTCTACTTCTGCCGCATACAAGTGAAAAAATTCCGAGCATGCCCCCGCAGAAGGGTAAAAACTAAATAAATGCTGGAGCTGTTGAACCTCACAACCCGATTCTTCCAGGCTTTCCCGACGGATACAGTCTTCTGGTGCTTCGTCTCCATCCAGCACACCAGCAATGACTTCAAGTTGCCATGCTGACTCGGAGTCATTTAATGCACCGACCCGAAACTGCTCAATGAGTGCAAAGCGTTGTTGTTGGTCATTATAAAGCAAGACACCAGCGGCTTCTGGGCGATGGATCAGCTCACGCTGAATCACGGGTGAGTAATCTGGCTGATTAAACAGTCGGTGTCGAAAGCTCACTTTCTCAACTTGAATGAATCCTCGGAATAGAAACTCTCGAGATTCTATCGTAACGTCGGATGCTGAATAGCTGGCGTGGTCAAGAATATTCATCTTCAATCAGGATGAGATTGTACATATCTCATCCTAACCGAGAATGATTCATGGGCAAATCTTTTTTTAGGCGATTTACAGCTTGTGGTACAATTTTTGACCATTTTCCTGATAAGCGGTTTTCATGGCACTGAGACCTGCTTCAATATCTTTTTGCACATCATTTGACTGATTGGCATTGTGTTGATTTTGCGCATAATCTCGCACATTCTGAGTAATCTTCATGGAGCAGAATTTTGGTCCGCACATGGAGCAGAAATGCGCTGATTTATGTGCCTCTTTTGGCAAGGTTTCGTCATGCATGCTGCGTGCCGTATCTGGGTCCAGACTCAGGTTAAACTGGTCATCCCAACGGAACTCAAAACGTGCCTTGGACAGTGCGTTGTCACGTACCTGTGCACCTGGATGCCCCTTTGCCAGGTCCGCTGCATGCGCCGCAATCTTATAGGTGATAATCCCATCCTTGACATCTTTCTTGTTGGGTAGACCTAAATGCTCTTTTGGTGTGACATAACAGAGCATGGCAGTACCATACCAGCCAATCATCGCGGCACCAATCGCCGAGGTGATATGGTCATAACCTGGAGCAATGTCAGTTGTTAATGGCCCCAGTGTATAGAATGGCGCTTCCTTACACACTTCCAGTTGTAGGTCCATATTCTCCTTGATCATATGCATTGGCACATGACCAGGACCCTCAATCATCACCTGTACATCATGTTCCCAAGCGCGATGTGTCAGTTCACCTAATGTCTTAAGTTCACTAAATTGTGCTTCGTCATTGGCATCCTGCACACAGCCTGGACGTAACCCATCACCTAAGCTAAATGAAACGTCATAGGCTTTCATGATTTCACAGATTTCATCGAAATGCGTATACAAGAAGTTTTCTTGATGATGCGCAAGACACCATTGCGCCATAATTGAGCCACCACGCGACACGATGCCTGTCAGACGATTGGCGGTCATAGGCACGTAGCGTAATAACACACCTGCGTGAATGGTGAAATAATCGACACCTTGTTCAGCTTGCTCAATCAAAGTGTCTTTAAAGATTTCCCAAGTGAGATCTTCCGCGACACCATCTACTTTTTCTAAAGCTTGATAAATAGGCACGGTACCAATTGGTACAGGAGAGTTACGGATAATCCACTCTCTGGTTTCATGAATATTCTTACCCGTCGATAAGTCCATGATAGTGTCGGCGCCCCAGCGGGTTGCCCAGGTCATTTTTGCCACCTCTTCATCAATTGATGAACCGAGTGCCGAGTTGCCAATATTGGCATTAATTTTTACTAAAAAGTTGCGACCAATAATCATTGGTTCAATTTCAGGATGATTAATGTTGGCAGGAATAATCGCACGACCTGCGGCAACTTCTTGACGGACAAACTCAGGGGTGATTTCTCTTAAATTCTGAGCACCAAAGTTTTGTCCTGCATGCTGACGCATGTCTACGCCTTCACCTTGGCGTTGATTTTCACGAATTGCAATATATTCCATTTCAGGCGTAATTATGCCTTGTTTGGCATAGTGCATTTGGGTAACGTTTTTACCTGCTTTAGCTCGACGAGGATTTTGAATATGAGCAAAACGAATGTCAGCAGTACGAATATCTTTTAAGCGAGCTTGACCAAAATCAGAACTTAAACTTGAGAGTACATCGGTGTCATCACGTTCTTCAATCCAAGTTTGACGGACAGAAGGTAGACCTTGATTTAAGTCAATTTGTACATCAGGATCGGTATAAACACCTGAGGTGTCATAAACCATAACAGGTGGATTATATTCACCACCTAGACCTGTCGGTGTTTCTGTCAAGCTAATTTCGCGAAATGGAACTTGGATATCTGGGCGAGAGCCTGTTACATAGACTTTTTTTGATGAGGGTAAAATACGGGTTAAATCTTTAGCATCTTGCTCATGTTGAGCGGAAATATCAGCAGAGGGAAGATTCGTTAATTGGTTCATGGCATGATCCTTATGTATTACATTAACGAATCAAGCACGAGCAAAAACGATAGCGAATTTATCTCTTTGATAAATAAAGGCGAGGCTTTTGTTGGGCTTGATTCCTACGCAGGTGTTAACCTGATCAGGTTCAACGGTACTTGTCTTTAAATCTTGTGATTAAGATAATCTCAGCAGTTAATTAACTGCGCTCCGTCAAGCTAGGTATTTAGACTAACAGATTTTTAGATTTTTGTTTTATCAATTCGCACCAATCGACTTTTGACTCAGCTGTGTTATTGTCATAAAAGTTTCATCATTGCTGTGTTTTAATCACCCATCATTTTCCATGTGTCTAGTGGAGGCATACTGTGAGTCCAAGTAATCCTGTGTTAAGTCACCATATTTCTTCACAATTTAATGAAGACTTACAAGATGTGCATACCAAGTTTATGACCATGGGCGGTTTGGTCGAGCAACAGGTTGCCAATGCAATTCATGCCCTGCTGGATACCGACGCAAACCTGGCGATTGATGTTCAGTTCAAGGACAATACTGTCAATCAGCTTGAACGGGATATTGATGAGGGCTTAACCCTGATTCTGGCACGCCGCCATCCCGCAGCGATTGACCTGCGTATGGTCATTGCGATGAGCAAGGCCAATACCGACCTTGAACGTATTGGTGACGAAGCAGCAAAGATTGCGCGTATTGCCCAAAACCTGTGTAAAGAGGGGGAGTCACCGCGTGGTTATATGGAAACACGCCATATTGGTAACCAGGTTCGCGTGATGATCCATGATGCTTTGGATGCCTTTGCCCGTCTGGATGTGGATCAGGCCTTAAAGGTGGTGATGGCGGATGTGGATATTGACCGTGAATACCAGTCGGCAACGCGTACCCTGATGACCTATATGATTGAAGACCCGCGCCATATTTCGCGTGTCATCAATGTGATGTGGGTGCTGCGTTCATTGGAAAGGATTGGTGACCACGCGCGCAACATTTCCGAGCAGGTGATTTATATGGCTAAGGGAATGGATGTGCGCCACACCAGCATTGAAGAAATTGAACAGAAAGTAAATCAAAAATAATTTCAGGAATTAATATTGACCACTGAATCTGAATGATCAGTGGTTTTTTATTGGAAAAAATCCAGATAAAAAAATCCCAGACTTCGGGGGAAAAGTCTGGGAGAGAAATATCATGCGTTCTGAGATATCAATATATCTCTTTATCTTTCTTAGACTCACTATAATTATATTCTCTTCAAGTGTCATGTAGACAACTGTGTATACTCTGTAACCCTTTATTACTTATGTAAATGTCACGTAAAAAGAGAGCTATATTTAACTCTCTTTTATTGAGTGATATTAGGGCTTGTTGAGAATTAACAAAGGCTACTGATTAATTTATAATAGTACTATGGATAGATACATACTTACTGATGCCCAATGGGCAAAAATGGAACCTTTTTGCCTAGGTAAAGTGACCGATCGAGGTCGTAGTGGAAAAGATAATCGATTATTTTTAGAAGCAGTCCTATGGATTGCCCGTACGGGCAGTCCATGGCGTGATCTACCTGCTCATTTTGGTAAATGGAATACCGTCTTTAAAAGATACCGTGACTGGGTTAAAGCTGGTGTATTTGAAACTATTTTTGCATCTGTAAATGAAGATGTTGATTTGGAATACGCCATGATTGATGGAACGATTGTTAAAGTTCATCGACATGGGCAAGGTGCAAAAGGGGGACTTTCAAACAGTCTATAGGTAAATCTCGAGGTGGAATGACCTGTAAAATTCTTGCCTTAGTGGATAGTCTAGGCAACCTCATTAAGTTTCGATTAATGCCTGGTCAATATCACGATTTAGTAGAAACTAAACCTTTAATTGAAGATGTTGATTTTCAAGCATTACTAGCGGATAAAGCATTTGATGCAGATTGGCTCATCCAAGAACTCAATGAACGTAAAGTGAAAGTGGTGATCCCACCCAAATCTAATCGAAAAGTAATAAGAGCATTTGATACGACTATGTATAAATGGCGTCATCTCATTGAAAACTATTTCTGTAAGTTAAAAGAATTTAAACGTATAGCGATGCGTAGTTGTAAAACAGATACGAGTTTTGAAGCCATGATTCAATTGTGCGCGAGTGTAATTAACTCTCGGTAATTCTCAACAGACCCTAG
>NZ_DDAH01000221.1:0-3273 GCF_002333245.1 Acinetobacter sp. UBA2063 | reverse complement strand
GTTCATCAGCGCAACCGATGTGGCGCAAAGCAGGTGTTACACCCTTTGATATGAATAACGCTTTGGCAAAATGTCGCTATGAAGTAAGAGCTGCCAAAGTTGAGCAAAATGAAAGAAATGCAATGGTCAGTGATTGTATGGAATCACAAGGGTTTCGTTATACAGATTATTGATTTAAACTGATAAAAAGCTATTACTACTCTAGATGTAATGGCTTTTTTATATTAACTGGTCAAAATATCAGGATGTTTATCAATGATATTCATCAACGCCATTGCTGCATCTGTCGAATAGCGGCAGTCTTTTTCTTAATTTTGTAGGGTACGTGGGCTAATATGTACTTTATTAGCAAATCAGCATGACAGTGATCATAAACTTTTGCTGAACTCAGTCAGCTCGTGATATTTTACTTTTATATAAGTACAAAATGTAACAGAACTATGCTCCCAACGAAGCTGTTAAAATTGCGTTTGTCTCGGATTGCAAAGGGAAAGGAACATCTTTCCACTCAGGACAAGTTGATGCTGGTGAGTATGGAAAGTCCTGATCTCAGTGCCAACTTCTTTTTACGGCTCTTTAAGATGTCTTTGCCAAAAGAGTGGAAATTCAGACATGAGACAGAAGAGGACATTCTGTATTCAACACAACTGATTCAATTGGTTGAGGATGAGTTTATTCCTGCCTATGAAACCCATGCCAGAAAATATGCCTGGTATGAACAGTGCCTGATGTATCGACTAAACTTCATTACGCCACAACCCACTCAGCAGCAAATCAACCTCTATTTGCGTCAACTCGACCTATGTTTGGACCAGCAGCCTAAACTGGATTTGCTTCATCATTTTCAGCAGAAATATCCAAGTGCCCAGCATGCGGTGGCACTGGCGAAGTCCTATGCAGGTGCAGGGCAATATAGGCAGGCCATCACGCAATATGAATGGGCAGCGCAACAATCCACCCAGCGCAATGAAGTTGCCTTTTATGGCTATATCGACTGCCTGCTTAAGCGGAACCAGCCTGAATATAAGCCACAGCTGAGTGATGTGGAATATGCAGTTGAGTTGTTAAACCAATCTGGCAAAGTGATTGACCAGAAAACCCATGCCATGCTGTTGCAACGGGCAGTGGGCCTGTTGTTACCCGCCAACATCTTGCAGACACGGGCAACTGAAACCAATATTCTGGCGGATGTTGGACGTGGTTTAAATTCACTGGGGAAATCCTTGGGAGGAATACTGGGTGGAAGAGAGTTGCATCTTCCTTATAGTCAGGATGTGATTGCCAGTGCGCCCCAGCTTTTAATGGATCAGATCATTGTTGCGAGCCTGGTTCATTCAAATAACATGCAGGCAGCGTTAAAACGTATTTTAAATCCTGAAAATGATTCGACAATCACACAGGATCATGCTGAACAACAACTTGGGCGTTTATGGCTTGCTGTTCAGGCCAATCCTGATATTTTGAAATTATTGAACCAACCCGAGCAATTAACAACAACACTGACCAATACAGAGGCATTGCATGAGAGCTGTTTAAATCTCGGTTCAATCCAGACCATTCTGGAGCAGGGTTTAATGGCCTATCTAGGCGATATTCGCCTGGATAAACACCATCCTGAAAGAACGGCCTTATATGAGCAGCGGGATGTGGTGGTTGCAGAAATGACTGCATTTGCCCAGTGGTTCCATCAGGATGTGTTAAAGACTTACCTTGAGCAACAAACTAAACGATTGCAGCAGCTACAAGGTTTGTTAAGTGAACAGACGATTGAGGGAGCACTATCAAGTGGGCTGTTTGCCTATCAGTTTGAACAGCAGCAGCGGGCTCAGGGTCTGTTTAACTGGATGCAGCAAAAACTGGAAAAGGGCAATGATTTTTACAGGATGCAGGCTGCATGGGTGGCGCTGAGGGAAATTGTTTATTTCCAGCTTGAGGAGGCGAAAGAAAAGATCGAGTTACTCCAGCAGGCTTTGGAAAAGTATAAAACCATCCGTCTGGAACAGGTGTGGGTACGACCAGAACAGCCTGAAACCACATCTATCAAAGAAGATGAAAAGTAACGTTTTTTTTATTAGAGATTGTCTGTCTGGTGCATTAAATAATTTGAAGTTACGCAACAAAAAGACGCAATTTGCCATGCGTTGCATGCTAATCTAGAAAAAACCTTGAATAAGTTTAGAAAGTAGAGTGTAGCCCATAGAAATGGGCCAGTAAGAAAGGGAAGAGGGAGAACATCTTGAATCGACAAGATGATAAAAAGGCAATGTTTGATATTATGCCAGCAGACTCAGATGAATCGGGTGAAAAACCATCGCTGTCACGTCGGCTGATCAACAAGACCCTGCAACACGCGCAGGATGCGGTTGAGTTTGCCACTGACACATCCCGTAACATAGCAGGTGTCGCAGATGCTGCCTTAGGCGCCTTAGATCAAGTTACGCATCATACCAAACGTGGTGTTGAAGGAATGCGAAATACTGTTCGTGATATGGTATCAGAAACCAGTGAAGCAGCGCGTCAAGTTGCGTTAGCAATGGCACGTGCATCGTTAGGGAAAAGTAGCCTCACCTTATATTTACCTGAAATGCTGCTCAATAATCAAATTCGGAAACGTATGGATCGTTCTGAAATTGATGATATTAAAATTGAATGTGGCAATGACCGTTTTCACATTGAACTGGACGGGCATTACCGCCGTTTTCTCTATCGTCTTTCACTTGAGTTCAATGTGCTGGAATGTCGCATTGGTCAGGAAAAGTATCTGCGTTTACGCCAGATTGATGAACATCTGGACCTGCAAATCCGTCATGGTGGCACGCTAACCAACTGGGCGGCACGTCGGGTGGGTAATGTCAGCTTTGAAGTCATTAATTCCTTGCCGATTCCCTTTTTAATTAATCACCTGATCCGTGATGTGCCAGGCATCCAGAAAGAGGGGCACCGCATTTGGTATATCGACCTTGAGGAAGCGGGCTTTATTGACTTCATTAACAACCGTTCATGGATGGTTGATAAACTGCTCAGTCTGTCTGATTTTAGCATCCTGCCTGGTTTGAACATTTTGCAGGAAAGCCGTGAGCTGGTACAGCAACTGGTGGACCAGTTTGAGATCCGTGGCTTACGGGTACAGTCAGGACGGCTGGAAGTACAGGTTGGCATCGGAACAGATTAATACAGGGCGAACTATGTTCGCCTTATAATAAATTTTATCGCCAATAAAAAGCCACTGTCAATGCAGTGGCTTTTTAGAATTTGGCGTCCCTACGGGGATTC
>NZ_DDAH01000171.1:0-4128 GCF_002333245.1 Acinetobacter sp. UBA2063 | reverse complement strand
ACTGAAAATATGCTTGAAAAGCTGGCCCTTGATATTCTGGGTACGACTGATGTGCCATATCAAGGCGAAGTATTTAGCTTTAAAGGTCCATTCAGGAAAATCTCAATGTTTGATGCGATTCTTGAGCATAATCCTGATTTTACCCCTGATAATGTCAATGATCGTGAGTTCCTGGCAAAGTTCACGCAGGAAGTGCTTAAGGAACAAGTGAAACCAGGATTTGGTTTAGGTAAATTGCAGACTATTGTGTTTGAAGAAACAGTGGAAACCAAACTACGTCAGCCAACGTTCATTACTGAATATCCAGCGGAAACATCACCACTTGCACGCCGTAATGATGATAATCCACACATTACTGACCGTTTTGAGTTCTTTATTGGTGGTCGTGAGTTGGCAAATGGTTTCTCAGAGCTAAATGACCCGATTGATCAGGCTGAACGTTTTCAGGCACAGGTGGCTGAAAAAGACGCGGGTGATGATGAAGCCATGCATTATGATGCCGATTTTGTGGAAGCACTTGAATATGGTCTGCCTCCTACCGCAGGTGAGGGAATTGGTATTGACCGTTTGGTTATGCTGTTTGCTGATGCGCCGAGTATCCGTGACGTGATTTTATTCCCACATATGCGTCGTAAAGATTAATTTTTTTAATCCTATAAATACTTGAAAAGGCCGCTTTTAAAAGTGGCCTTTTTGTTTGGATGTTAAAAAATGTAATTGTTTCGTTTAATGATTGAAAAGTGCAGATAAAAAAACGATGATGGCCTGTATAAATATATCTGAGAATATTTCTGGCATGTTTTTAAAAAAATCACTGTCTATAGCAGTATTTTCCTGTTTTTCTTCTATTACCCTTGCTCAAGGTTTAGTGCTAAATGATGAAAATTTGCGTACCGATTTAAACTGGTTAAACCAGCAGGGTGTCATCCAGATCAGTACTTCGACCTGGCCATTAAGTGGTGATGAAATTCAACGTGCCTTGGCGCAGGCGAAAGTCAGTAATAACACCCAGCAAAAAGTAGTTAATTCAGTCATTCATGCGCTAAAGGCAGATAATGGGCCAGCCAAGGTTGGTTTATATGCTGGTACTGACTTAACAACCATTCCCCAAACATTTGGCGATAATCAAAAATCACAATATCAGGTTGCGGCTGAGTTTAATGCTGGCGGTGAGAACTGGGATGCCAAGTTGCGTATCAATGGCGAAAAAGATCCATTGATTGATCATGGACATGATGCCAATGTCGAGGGTTCCTATCTTGCGGGCAAACTCTGGAATCAATGGTTAATTGCTGGGCAAATCCCAACTTACTGGGGGCCGGGACATGATGGAAGCCTGATTCGTGGTGATGCCAGCCGTCCTGTTTACGGGATAAGCGCTCAGCGTGCGGTACAGAATGCCTTTGAAACAAAGTGGCTATCATGGATTGGTCCTTGGCAATATCAGGCCTTTGCAGGACAACTGGACGATTACAATGCTGTACCAAATACAAAACTGATCGGTTTACGTTTAACTGCACAACCTTTGCCTTATCTGGAGCTTGGTGCTTCACGTGCAATCCAGATTGCTGGGAAAGGTCAGCCTAATAGTTTTAAGGCATATTGGAATGCTGTTATTGGTAAAGATAACGGATGTGATGACAGTGGATGTGTAGGTGACGACAATGCATCAAACCAAATTGCTGGTTTCGATGGTCGTTTATTGCTACAGCCATTATTTAATCTCCCTATCAGTTTATATACTCAATTTGTTGGTGAAGATGAAGCTGGTGGTTTACCTGCAAAATATTTATATTTAGCAGGTGCCGATTTTTCTTCAAGCTATAAAAATCTACCTTACCAGCTTTATATGGAGTGGGCGGATACACGTACTAATGGTCAGGTGAGCGGTATTTCTTATAGTCATCACCAATATAAAGATGGTTATTATCAGCATGGTTTCCCATTAGGACATGCAATCGGTGGTGATGGGCAGATGTACTCTGTTGGTGGTGACATTCGCTTTGATGTGATGAACCGCCTAAGTGGGCGTGCCTTATATGCCAAAGTAAACCAGTCCAATTTAGCCATTAATGCGGCATTTCCAAAAGAAGATAGCATTAAGGGGCTGGACCTCACCTGGACACACTATATAAAACCGACACTTCCACTGAAAGTGAATGGCTGGGTCAGCGACTCTGATTTAAATGGCCGTGATGGTGGTGTTTCGGTAGGAGTTGAAATTCCACTGGAACGCAATATGTTCGGTTTCTAAATTAACCAACTCAGAAAGAAGCCTGCATGGGCTTCTTTTTTGTTTAAATTCATGTGAAATAGGTTGTATCTATATTTCTGAATATAATTTTCATATCATAATTTTGCATATTTATATGAAAAAACAAGCTAAAGAACTCAATCTAAATTATTATAATGGATAACCTTTGTTAGCGTGATCATTTATCCGCTAGGCAGAATATTAATATCACGAAAAATTGGAGTTGTTATGGCACTCGTTCCTCCACACGGTCTTCCAAGTGGTGGTTTAATACCACTTATAGATTTTATGGGTAACATGGATAAGGAGGGATGTGTTCATGACTGATAATAGACTTACTCACCTTAAGCAGCTTGAGGCTGAGAGTATTCATATTATTCGTGAAGTGGCTGCTGAATTTGAAAATCCAGTCATGCTCTATTCGATTGGTAAAGACTCGGCAGTAATGCTGCACTTGGCATTAAAGGCATTCTATCCAGCTAAGCTTCCATTCCCACTACTGCATGTAGATACGGGCTGGAAATTTAAGGACATGATTGCATTTCGTGACAACATGGCAAAAACCCATGGTTTTGACCTGATCGTGCATCAAAATGCGGAAGGGCGTGAGGCAGGAATTAACCCATTTGACCACGGCAGCTCAAAATATACCGACATCATGAAAACTCAGGGTTTAAAACAGGCACTGGACAAATATCAGTTTGATGCTGCTTTTGGTGGCGCACGTCGTGATGAAGAAAAATCACGTGCCAAAGAGCGTGTTTATTCGTTCCGTGACACCAAGCACCGCTGGGACCCGAAAAACCAGCGTCCAGAACTTTGGAATCTTTACAATGGTAAAGTGAACAAAGGCGAAAGTATTCGTGTATTCCCGTTGTCCAACTGGACTGAGTTGGATATTTGGCAATATATCTATCTGGAAAATATTCAAATCGTTCCTCTTTATTTCTCTGCGGTTCGTCCAGTGGTTGAGCGCAGTGGCACGTTGATCATGGTGGATGATGAACGTATGCGTTTAAAAGAGGGCGAAGTTCCACAAATGAAATCGGTACGTTTCCGTACGCTGGGCTGCTATCCATTAACGGGTGCGGTTGAGTCTGAAGCGGATACCTTGCCAGAAATTATCCAGGAAATGCTTTTAGCCACCAGTTCAGAGCGTCAGGGTCGTATGATTGACCATGATGAGGCTGGCTCGATGGAAAAGAAAAAGCAGGAAGGCTATTTCTAAGTTACTTGGCAAATTCGATTTCAAAATATTGTGGAGTTTGAGCGATGTCTCACCAATCAGATTTGATTAGCCAGGATATCTTGGCATATTTAAAACAGCATGAACAAAAAGACCTGTTGCGTTTCCTGACTTGCGGTAATGTCGATGATGGTAAAAGTACCTTAATTGGGCGTTTGCTTTACGATTCAAAATTGATTTATGAAGATCAATTGCAGGCAGTGACCCGTGACAGTAAGAAAGTGGGTACCACAGGCGATGCACCAGACCTTGCCTTGCTTGTCGATGGTTTGCAGGCAGAACGTGAGCAGGGCATTACCATTGATGTGGCTTATCGTTACTTCTCTACTGAAAAGCGTAAGTTCATCATTGCGGACACCCCAGGGCATGAACAATATACGCGTAACATGGCAACAGGTGCTTCAACGGCTGATCTTGCCATCATTTTGATTGATGCACGTTATGGTGTGCAAACCCAAACTCGCCGTCATACTTTTATTGCAAGTTTACTTGGTATTAAAAATATCGTGGTCGCGATCAACAAAATGGACTTGGTTGAGTTCTCTGAAGCACGTTTCAACGAAATTCAGGTTGAATATGATGCCTTTGTCAGCCAGTTAGGTAATCGCCGCCCTGAAAATATTGTATT
>NZ_DDAH01000174.1:0-8751 GCF_002333245.1 Acinetobacter sp. UBA2063 | reverse complement strand
GCCTCAACCTGTCCTCAATGTAAATCCCCTATTCGCTGGTATCAGAATATACCTATCATCAGTTGGATCATTCTTCGTGGCAAATGTGGTTCTTGCCAGAATCCAATTAGTATTCGCTATCCATTAATTGAACTTCTCACCATGGTTTGTTCATTAATCGTTGTAGCAGTATTTGGTGCAACCATTCAAATGCTCTTTGGCTTAGTCCTCACATGGGTATTGATCACACTCACTTTTATTGATTTCGATACGCAATTGTTACCAGACCGTTTTACGCTTCCTTTGGCAGCACTAGGTTTGGGAATTAACAGTTTTGCAATTTATACAACTGCCACGTCAGCGATTTGGGGTTATTTGATTGGTTTCCTCTGTCTATGGGTGGTTTACTATCTTTTTAAATTGGTGACTGGTAAAGAAGGTATGGGATATGGTGACTTTAAGTTGCTTGCTGCCCTGGGTGCCTGGATGGGGCCTATGATGCTTCCGCTTGTTGTGCTGCTTTCCTCAGTCGTGGGTGCCATTATTGGTATTATTCTCATGAAAATACGTGGTGAAAATCAGCCCTTTGCCTTTGGTCCCTATATCGCCATTGCAGGCTGGATCGCATTTTTATGGGGTGATCAAATTATGAAAGTCTATTTAGGTGGTTAATATGCGCTTTATCTTGGGCATTACAGGCGGGATTGGCAGTGGTAAGTCAGCCGCCACGCAATGGTTTGAATCCCAAGGTATTCGCGTCATTGATGCTGATGTTGTTGCGAGGGAAATTGTTGAACCAGGCCAGCCAACGTTACAGAAAATTCAACAGCTATTTGGCGACTGGGTGTTACTGGAAGATGGTCATCTAGACCGCCGCGCATTACGTGAACATATTTTTCAGTTCCCAGAGGCTCGTCACAGTTTAGAACAAATCACCCACCCTGCTATTCGCCAATCCATCATCCAGCAGCTATACCAAGCAGAAAGCCCCTACGTGATTCTAGTTTCCCCCCTGCTCTTTGAAACTAACCAGCATGAACTGGTTCAACACACTCTGTTGATTGATGCAGATGAACAAACCCAGTTACAACGTGCCAGCCAGCGTGATGGGCAAACTGAAGAGCAAATACGAAAGATTATTGCAGCCCAAATGCCCCGTACTCAAAAACAACAGCTCGCCAATGATATTGTGCTGAACGATGGACTACTTGAACATCTGCACAAGCAGCTCAAACCATTACACCTTAATTATTTACAGCGGGCTGAGCAGATCGGCTAATCCTGTTTCTGTTGAGACAACTGGGCCGTTAATGCATCTTTACGGAACCAGCGCCATGGTTGTAAAGCGCCAATACCCATACCCACTAATCCACACATAATCGCTGGACTCAAAGGTTCATTTAACAGAGGTACAGCAATGACAGCAGCAATAAATGGCGCCAAGGTCACAATGCTTCCCGTTTTAAATGCACCCAAACGTTCAATTGCGGCAACATAGGTCAGGGTTGCAATAATCACCACCAAAACACCATGAAATACACCCTGTACCAGCAAATGGACAGGCTCTGCTTCCTGAAAATGTTTAGGAATAAATAGGATATAGATCGGTAAATAAATCAGTGCTGACCAAATGGCCACACTTGCCATCGAATGCCAGGCCGATAGCTTCCACTGTTTTAACAGTACAGTGAAGATGCCCCACCAAACAGCGCTTAGGAAGTAAAGCACATCGCCAAGACCAAAGGCAGAGGCCTGCTCATGCAACATCAGATAACTCATCAATGCCAGAGCACTCAACATAATGATGAGACTGAGCCATGTATGTTTATCAAAAGGCTGTTTAAACAATAAATAAGCAGCAACAGCCGTACATAAAGGAATACAGCCATTTAAGAAGATTGCAGCATGGGCTGCTGGTGCTTGTAAAAAAGCAGTATAAACCGTTAGACAGTAAGCCAGCCCGCCAGTTAAAGCCAAAATAATTGGGCGGGGATGCCACAAGAATGCCAAATCTTTTTTATACAGCAGCACAGGCATTAAAATAAGAAAGGCTATCGCAAAACGCATTGCCACCAAGTCCCAGGCACTGACATGCCAGTGCAGATTTAAACGGGAGAGAATGGTAAAACCACCCCAGATGCACATGGTGATACAAACGAACAGATAGCCTTGCGTGCGAGCGGTCATTTTTAATTACATTGACGATAATTGTGTGAATTATACAGCATTACGCTGTCGGCATGCCTCATAAAGTGCCATCCCTGTCGCCACACTGACGTTTAAACTTTGTAAATCACCAGACATCGGGATATAAACGGTTTGGTCACATTGCGACTGGGTTATAGGCCTTAATCCTGTATCTTCCGCCCCCATCACAATCACCACTGGACCGTTAAAATCACATTGCTGAATTGGCAATGCTTTTTCATCTAGCATTGTGCCAATAACACGCATATGTGTTGTTTCTTTGAGATGCGCCAATGTTCGAGCTAAGTTAGTCACTTGAATAAACTTAACTTTTTCCGCCCCACCTGCGGCAACCTTACGTGCTGTCGGGGTTAAGCTTGCTGAACGGTCACGCGGTACAATCACGGCTTGCACCCCCATTGCAGCAGCAGTACGAATACAAGCCCCTAGATTATGCGGATCAGTGACTTGATCCAATGCCAACAATAAAGCATCAGGTGATTGCTGCATTAACTGATCCAAATCTTTTTCATTTAAAGTTGGATGTGGTCGAACTGCAGCAACTACACCTTGGTGAAATGGCAGACCTGCCAGTTTTTCGAGACTGTCTCGGCTGGCTTTCTGTACACTAATCCCAAAAGGTTCAGCCAACTGCAAAATCTTTTGTAGACGCTGATCATCACGCCCTTTCAGGGTGAATAAGGTCAAAACTCGTTCAGGCTCCAGCTCCAGCAATGACTCCACTGAATGAACGCCATAATAATATTCAGGTTTTGCCATGAACGACCTCTTTAAGAAAGCGGAATATAAAAGGAGATTTCATAAAAATAAAAATCCTGCAAAATGACTTTTACAGGATTTCCATTAAATCTAGTGTACCCGATTTAGACGCGAATAGGTTAGCCTTCTAAATGGCAAACGTAATCAAGGACTTCATCCGTCTCAATGTCAAACTTGCTATTGCCTGGCACATAGAAAGACTGCCCCGCACGGAACAATTCACTTTCAGTGCTGTCGGCGATTTTAACCCGACATTCACCCGAAATGATCTCCATACGCTCTGGCACATGGGTCGCAAAGGTTAAAGGCTGCTCAGTGGGTAGAATCACACCTAAAGTCTTTTTTGTACCGTCTTCAAACTGTACTGTATGACTGATACATGCCCCACCAAAATACACATTCGATTTTTTGATGACCGTTACATGATCAAACTGCACTGAACTCATGCGTACTCTCCAAATAATGCCGCATTTATATTAGATTATGCTGGACGTAGTTTAATTGTGCCATCGCAACTAATCAATCCATTTCCTTATGCAAAACTAGCAATTTTTATTCCCATATTTAGTCCCTGTTGATTTTATTTTTTTAATATTGCCAAGCGTAATTCACTCTTGTCGCTAGGATAAAACTTCTTTATCTTTAAGCAAAATATTCTGTGCATTGGATGCATTTATGCTCACCCATTTAACTTTAATTAATTTTGCACTTGCCGACCATCTGGCACTGGACATTGAACAGGGTTTCAATGTGCTGACTGGTGAAACTGGCGCCGGCAAATCATTATTGTTAGATGCACTCTCCGCATGTCTGGGGGAACGTACCGACACCAATTATGTACGCTATGGGGCGGATAAGGCCGATGTGACCGCTGTCTTTAGCTATAAACCCGATAGTGTAGAGGCTAAATGGCTGGCTGAGCATGAACTGGATGATGATTCAGGTGAGATTCATTTAAGACGTGTGATTTTTGCCACTGGACGCAGCAAGGCGTGGATTAATGGTCGTCCAGATAGCTTGGCTGAACTGAAAGAAATTGGGCGTTTGTTGGTCCAGCTCTATAGCCAGCATAGCCAGCAGCAGTTACTTGAACCGCCCTATCCAAAACACTGGCTCGACCGTTATAGCAACTTTGCCGCTCCTGCTGATGCAGTACGTGAAGCCTATGCGACATGGCAAACAAATATCCGACAACATCAAGCCGCCTTAGATGCACAGACCACCCGAATTCAAAGAATACAAACTCTGGAATCACAAATAGAAGAACTGGAAGATGTGATTCAAACCGATTATCGAGAGATTGAACAGGAATTTGACCGTCTTAGTCACCATGAACACATTATGCAGGACTGTGCTTATAGCCTGAATGTGCTGGATGAAGCTGAGCAAAACATCACGCAGGAAATCGCTTCCATTATTCGTCGTTTAGAGTCGCATGCGGGTCGCAGTGAACAGCTTTCCAGTATCTACAATTCACTGTTAAATGCACAAAGTGAGATTGATGACGCCACCTCCAGCCTACGTCAGTTTATTGACCGTCAAAGCTTTGATCCTGAGCGCATGGAACAGCTCAATGCAACACTGGAAGTTTTTCACCGCCTTGCACGTAAATACCGTACCCAGCCTGAACTGCTGAAACAGGAATATGAAATCTGGCAACAAGAGCTAGAGCAACTGCATCAACTGGAAGATCCTGAAACTCTGGCGGAACAGGTTGAAGTTTCCTATCAGGAGTTTATGCAACAGGCACAGCATCTGGATGAAATCCGTCGTAAAGCTGCCATTCCATTGGCAAAACAGTTGACTGAGCAAGTCAAACCACTAGCATTACCAGAAGCATATTTTGAGTTTAAGTTTGAACCTCTGGAAGCAGCCAATGCCGAGGGTCTAAGTTTTATTCAACTCTTATTCACGGCCAACAAGGGTATTCCACCGCAACCGCTGGCCCGTGTTGCATCAGGCGGTGAACTGTCACGTATCGCCCTGGTGATGCAGGTCATGAATGCTGAAAAAACCGAATCTGAGGTGTTGGTATTTGACGAAATCGATGTGGGGATCAGTGGCGGCACAGCTGAAGTGGTGGGGCGTTTGTTGGCTGACTTGGCGCAGCATGTACAGTTGCTTTGTATCACCCATCAGGCTCAGGTTGCAGCACAGTCTGACCAGCATTTGCTGGTGAAGAAACAACAGACCGACCCCGCCAGTAGCACCATCATTGAACTGGATGAAGAACAGCGTATTCTGGAGCTTGCCCGCATGTCTGGTGGTGTTGAAATTAGCGAAACCACCTTGCAGCACGCCAGACAGTTGCGTCAGCTCAAATTCCAGTCAGCCTAGTTTATGCAACAAAATATCAGAAAATGATTGGCGAAATCCAATCAACTCTTGTATGTTGATAAAAACAACCTATTATTTAATCCCCCTAAATCCCCTTTTTAAAGTGGGACTTGTTTTGATGGAGAACCGCCAAGGTGACGAAACAATATTTAACTCACCGTTGTCTTATCGCTCCACCAGACATGGCAGATGACTTCTTTGCAAACACAGTCATTTATGTTGCTCGTCATGATGAGGATGGTGCTCAGGGCATCGTGATTAATCGCCCATCAAACCTACAGATCAGGGAACTCCTCAACGATTTGGAGATCGATGCAGACAACGTACAGCCACATGCGGTTTTGCAGTGCGGCCCTTTACGTCCTGAAGCTGGTTTTGTGCTGCATACGGGCCAACCAACCTGGCACTCGTCGATTGCGGTTGGCGAGAATGTCTGTATCACCACCAGCAAGGATATTCTGGATGCGATTGCGCATAACGAGGGTGTTGGGCGTTACCAGGTTGCATTAGGCTATGCGAGCTGGGGCAAACACCAGCTTGAGGAAGAAATTGCACGGGGTGACTGGCTGATCTGTGAATCTGACATGGACCTGATTTTCAACCTGCCTTATAACGATCGCTGGGATGCTGCCTATAAAAAAATTGGGGTAGACCGTACCTGGTTTGCGTCTGAAATTGGTCATGCCTGATATGCAAGCGTCCCAATCCATCATGGCTTTTGATTTTGGCACCCAGAAAATGGGGATGGCAATTGGTCAATCCACTATTGAAAGTGCCACTCCCCTGCCATTATTTGCCATGAAAGATGGTATTCCTGACTGGAATCAGTTGTTAAAACTGGTCAGGGAATGGCAACCCAACCTGTTTCTGGTTGGCTTACCATTGAATATGGATGATAGTGAATCTGAACTGTCAGCACGTGCGCGTAAGTTTGCACGGCGTTTACGCCATCAGACCAATATTGAAACATGGATGGTAGATGAACGCCTGACCACCCGTGAAGCAAGGGAAGAACTTGAGTTTTACCAGAACAAGGGGCAGGCTAAACGTTTGTCAGCAGATAGTTTTGCCGCTGCGCTGCTAATTCAAAGCTGGTATCGTGATCCTGCTGGGATTACGCCTTGATCATTTCTCAATAATTCTAACCGTTGCTGTTCGTCCTGAAACAAAGGCCAACGGATTCTGTGGTTGCTCATCCAGCATAATTTTAACAGGCACACGCTGGGCCAAACGTACCCAGCTAAAGGTTGGATTCACATTCGCCAATAAATTAGAGCTACCTGAACGTTCACGGTCTTCAATTCCCATTGCAATGCCTTGCACATGCCCACGAATTTTCTGGCGATCTCCCATGAGCTGTACTGTGGCTTGATCGCCCACGTGGATACGATTGAGCTTGGTTTCCTCAAAATAACCCACCACATACAGTTGATGACGATCAAGCAAGGCCGCAAACCTTGCAAATCCACAGCAGTTAATGTTCGTTCCTGCTTTAAAAAAGCCAGAGTATCCTGACGGATGACATTTAAATGCGGTGCAAGACTGATCATTTGCATGTGCTCAAGCTGCGTGACTCGCTGGGACAGGGCCACAAGGTTGGCAACCACCAATGAAACCTGATGCAGCATTTCCTGTAATGGTTTGGTCATGCCTTTAAGTTCACCTTTTTCATAAGCCAGATGCACCGCCAAGGCATGAATATCTAAGGCATCACGAGTAGTCTACCGCCCCGATCATTTACCTCACATAGAAATGTGGCGACAGAATCAGCCAACCTGGAAACAACCAGATTGCTTTGACAAGGTGAGAACTGATGATTTGGAGTGATGCACAATGATTGGAGCTTTTGCAGCATGAGCCTAAAAATAATTATCCAATAAAGACATTGCACTGACAATTTTTTCAAAACCCAGCGCATTAGTCAAGATAAATTATCGCCATTTGATAATTTACATATTTAATTTAGAATAATACTTTTAAAACACCATTATTTTCTCAGCAGCGGCATTAATTTAATCTTGCCTGCCGATCAAGTCCAAAAGTCCATATCCGACCTTAAATTTTTCTGTTATAAAGCAATAAAAGTTCGGTTTTAAGGTTATTTTAAGGAGTAGATTTCTCATCATGGCAATTTCGAGTTTTGGTAAAATTCTCACCGTGCTGGACTTGTTTTCAGTTTCACGCCCGATTATCAATGTCGATATCATTTGTGATGAGCTCGGTCTTTCCAAACCAACCGCCTACCGTTACCTCAAGGAACTGGTGTCAACTGATATGCTAAAGCGGATCAGTGGTACATCAGGTGACTACACTTTAGGTTCTAAAATTGCGGTTCTGGATTATATTTCACACAGTACCGACCCATTGGTGCAAATCAGCATCCCCTTTATGCGGGATATCGTGGAACGTACCGAACTATGCTGCCTGCTGACCTACCTGAACCATGACTATTGCATCGACCTGCATCATGAAACTTTTAAAGAAGCAGAACTCATCTCATACGGCAGGGGTTGTCCACGCCCTGTTTATGTAGGTGCTTCACCCAAAATTGTGATTGCTCATCTCTCCAAGCAACAGATTCAAGCTTATTATCACCAGTTTACTCAGGAACTTGCTCAGGTAGGCTTTGCCCATAGTCTCGATGAATTCATGCAGCAAATGCGAAAAATCAAGAAACAGGGCTTCTATTTATCACAGGGTGAGATTGACCCAATGATTTGTGGCCTTTCAGTGCCAATTCGTTTCTCAAACAAAGAAGCACCCATTGCATTGACTTTGCTTGCCTCAAAGAACCGTTTTCACTTTCTAAATATTCAAAAACTGATTGAAATCTTGCAAGGCAATGCCGCACAGATTGAGCATAAATTTGCCACCCTTTCTGAAAGTCAGGGAAATTAAACCTGAGAATATTAAAAAACTTTTACATTTTTATGCGTTGTAAATAACAAAAAATTCTCATATGATGATTCTGTTCTTCAGCATACTCTCCCCAAAAGAGCATGACTTTTCCTTAGAGTTAGAGAACTAAGCTCATTGTTGTTATGGGCTTTTTTCTTGCCTGTTTTTTTATGAGCAGATATAAAAAAGCCTTTCAAAAGAAAGGCCTTAATTTATATGGCAATACAGAAAAATAGTTAGGGTTGTTTCAGATAGGGCCATGCTGCTTTCATATAAATAAACATCGACCACAACGTCAAAATCACCGCCGCATAAAGCAAGGCATAGGCCCACATTTCCAGCGGTTTCCAGTTTAATAAGAACACACTAATCGCAATCATTTGAAATGCTGTTTTGTACTTTCCTACCGTAGAAACTGCAACGCTAGTACGTGCACCCAATTCAGCCATCCATTCACGCAATGCTGAAACAGTAATTTCACGGGAAATAATCACAATCGCCGCAAAAGCCATTGAAATGGTCGGTTGCCATTGCACCAGTACAATCAATGCCGCCGCAACCATCAGCTTA
>NZ_DDAH01000239.1:0-3105 GCF_002333245.1 Acinetobacter sp. UBA2063 | reverse complement strand
TTGAACCAATCTACCCAATTTAATGTCGCAAGTTGTACATCTGCTAAACCTTGCCAATCTGCTTTTAAATATTCAATCACCTCTGTTTTGTATAAGCCATTCACCGTTTCAGCCAAAGCATTATCGTATGAATCACCTGTCGTACCGACTGATGCTCGTAAATTTGCTGCTTCTAAACGATGGGTATACCGAATCGAAAGATATTGAACACCTCTATCAGAATGATGAATCACATTCTTTGGCATGCCTCGATCGTGCAATGCTTGCTCCAGTGCATCGAGCACCATATCTGTATTCATGCGTGTCGATACTTTCCATCTAACAATTGCTCGTGAGAAGACATCAATAATAAAGGCGGTATAGACCCAGCCTGAATGAGTTTGAATATATGTAAAGTCACTCACCCGAGAAGCGCTGCTTCGCAAGGGTCAGGATGATCAGCATTAAAATTACGTTTCACTAAATCATCTGCTCGTTTTTGGTAATCTCGGTTACGAGTAGTTTGTTTATTCTTACCACGCCAAACACCTTGTATACCTAGCTTCTGCATCAATCGAGCAACTGTACAACGTGCAATAATACAGCCTTCACGTTTCAGTTGTTGCCAGACTTTACGTACACCATACCGACCTGAACTTTCCTTCCAAATTCGTTTAATCTCCTCAGCATGATGCAGGTCATGCAGATCCCGTTTCGCTCGATATTCCCTTGCGAAGCAATGCTTCTCATCTGCGAGATCTAGTGTTCGACAATAGGTAGAAGCAGCGATTGGTAAAATCCTACAAATCGCTTCAACACCATATCGATCTTTATTTTTTTATGGATATAATCCACCATTATTTGTGTAGGGGGGCGAGCTCCGCCTGGGCGAAAAAAGCGGCTGCTTTGCGTAGAATTTCATTGGCACGTTGCAGCTCTTTATTTTCACGTTCGAGCTGTTTAATACGTTCTTGATCTGAAAGCTGCTGTACTTAAACTGGATTTTGTTGATCCAAATATTTTTGATGCCAGGAACGTAGTGTTTCAGGGGTACAACCAATTTTAGGTGCAATTGCTGTGATTGCAGCCCAAGTAGAAGGATAATCTTTTTCGGATTCAATCAATAATTGAACCGCTCTGTCTCTGATTTCAGGAGTATATTTTGGTTTTGTCATTGGGACATTCTCTCAAGAAAAATGGTCTCCGACAAACCCGGTACGGTTCACTTTGTAAAAGCTATTTAGTGCAATAAATTGATATTATGCTCAATCCTATTTTGGATCATTTGGATAGTCTCTGCTTGAATTTGTCCAGGTAATAGATCATGAGCGATATTGCTGAATCGGATTGCAACCTTACAAATCGAACTAATAATTTCATCGACTTCTTGGGCAGAAAGTTCCGCTTCCTGAGTACCAAGTTTTACAAGAGCTTGTCGAGGAATATCCAGTGCCTCACCCATGATATCCATTTGATGATATCCACCTGGCCCTTCACAGAAAGTAACATCATAGGCAGGGGATAGTTTCCATTGCCCATTTTGGGACATCAGAAATGAAAAGTTTTTGCAATGATCATCTCGATTATTGAAGACTACATTGAAAACAGCTCGCTTGAATGCAATTGCTTTTTCGCGAACATCATTGGTGCAAAAGTGTGCAGCGCGAAGAAAGTTACTGTAGTCTAAACTCCCTGGTGATTTAAAATCAGCTCCGGTGAAGGCCGCTAAACTTTGCATAGGGATACGCATGCCATCGTGGCGGTCAAATCTCTTTGATGCAAATGCGGTTAATCCATTCGGAAGAGTAAAATATTGAGTGTCAGGGGTATCAATATGACAATGACGCAAACATTCTGCATAAACAGCTTCAATTGCACAAACTTCAGGATGCTCTTGCTGAGCGGGAAATTTGATCAGCCAAGCTTCATGTTGATGTGAGCTAACTGTTGAGAATTCGTTGGTGACAGGATCACGATAGATGAGCGCTTTTGGCCTTGCACCTTGTGGAGATCCACCCATAATTAATAAATGCTGTAAAAATTCTGCACCTTCTCCTTTGAGAACTTCCTGAACTTCTTGAGCGAGTTTAATCAGTGGGATATTTTCAGTTAATGCGAACTCAGTTGCTGAAGGTTCAAAGGATAATGCTCCCATCGCATGTGTATTAATATACGTGAGTCTTTCTAATGGCCCAATCCGCGCAGGATTGAATCCATTTTTTTTAAATAAGCGATCCATAAGAAGCATGCCCCAACCATCGGGCAAGGCATCATATGTAGGACCTGGCAATCCCATTTGATGTGCAGGAAAGTTCGTTCTTAATGAGTCACCTTTTAACGGAAGTAGGTAAGAGGAAAGTTCTAAACCTTTACTGATCGCTTCTGGACTGTATTCAAAGGCGATTAATGGCCGACCTGTGATTGCGGTTGAGGAGACCAGTGTACCCCAAAGCCAATATTCACCCCATCCATTGTAGTAAACATTAAGTTTTTTGAGCATGGACTTATTTCCTTTTGATACGTTGGCGAGCCGTATTGCTCTCATAGCGGAGAATGTCATTTACACTGTTTAAATGAGGTTTAAAGAGTTCCTCTAATTCTTTTAATCGGCCTAATACCATGGCAACACGTACTAAATTTTCAAATGAAACATTTCGACCAGCTTCCAGATTAGATACTGTATTCACACTAACACCAGCACGTGTAGCGACGTCTGCCTGAGTCATTTCCAGATAAAGTCGTTCTTTGCGAAGCCTTTCACATAATGAAGTAACAACCTCTTCAGGTTTTTTGAATTTTAAATCCATAATATTGTATCTTATGTCTATATATATGTATTAAACCACAAAATAATGGAGTTATTAACTTTGCTCGTTAATCGGTAATGAGGTGATTTATGGGCTGATTAGATCCTATTAGATTAAAGAAGTCCAATTAGATATTTAAAATCTAAAGGAATCTAATACGTAAGCGTCCGCTGAACCCCATAGCTATTTTTTAATTCGATTCAGGTTTCCAGCGGTGTGGCAGTAATTCTTCTATTTGGGTCACTTTATGTGTGGGCAACCTTTTCAGCACATCACTTAAATAGGCATACGGATCAAGCCCATTCAGCTTTGCTGACTG
>NZ_DDAH01000242.1:3833-4446 GCF_002333245.1 Acinetobacter sp. UBA2063 | reverse complement strand
TGCATTTCTATCTTTTACTTTTAATAGATAATCAAATACCTTCCACCCCAACATGGAAAGTACAGCAAAGATTGCGATTGCAACCAGCAATTCCACTAAGGTAAATCCTGACTGAGGTGAAGAACGATTGAAAGCAGGCCTAGATCGCTTTGCAAGAAAACCACGCTTAGCCCGAATCCAAGTTGAAAAGCGATGCTCGAAATTATATGTCATTGTGTTCTAGCCTTTGCTGGATAGTTAAAGAACACAAGATTAGTAACACCCGCTTCAACCTTCCCTTGTTCATTATTAAATAAACTGACTTGTAACTCGATGCGTTGTATCTTCGGGCTAATGGTAGATTGTGCTTTTTTGTCAATTTGCCACGTTTCGCCATGCGAAGTCACTTGCTTGGATTGTGTCCCATCCAGCCATTCCTGGTTGATTTCCATCCTTGCCACTTCATTCATTGCGACAAATTGTGCCTTTGTCCTTAAGATTGCATTTGCTGTCGATTGCGTATATTGCATCGCGACTTTCGTTAACGCGATGGCAGCCACGGCAAAAATCGCCAAAGCCACCATTACTTCGAGTAAGGTAAATCCTGAGCGAGGGTTAGTGAAACAACGTTTCA
>NZ_DDAH01000242.1:814-3708 GCF_002333245.1 Acinetobacter sp. UBA2063 | reverse complement strand
GGTTAGTGAAACAACGTTTCACTCGAGCGCAAGACGAAGAGCTATGCTCGAAGTGAGCACGATTAAATCGAGCACCGCTCGGCCCTGCTGCAAGGCGAGAAGCTATGCTTCGAGTATAGAGGTTAGTGAAACAACGTTTCACCCTGAAAAGCGCAGCTTCGCAAGAAGATGGAGAGCTATCATCTGAATCTTTAATTTTCATCTATTTTACCCAAATGATCTAGCTCTAACTCATGGCCAATTGGTTGTTGCTCATAATAGAACTGAATTCGAACAGGTTTCACTTCACCATTGCCGAACCAAATTAGTTGTGGTGTTTTACCACCCAATAAATCTTCATTTTTCGCTTTGCTATAGTTTGCCGTGTCTAAGCTTTGAATACCGAAAGAAACACGATCTGGTAACTGTCGGGTTTTAAATTCTTTATAGAGCCGCCAAGTACGATCTGCCTGTTGAATCTGCTCCCGACTCTGATCGTGATATTCAAACAGGTTATAACTAAATGGGGCAACATCTGTAGCATTTTGAGTATTTAAGGCAAAAACTTTGGCCTGATCTGTCGCTTCTTTATTAATTTTTTTGAGATCAAGAATAAACATTTCCCTAGCTTGCATTGCTCGACGTTGATCCACTCCACCGATATTTAACACCACCAAAGATGCCATAATCGTCATAATGACAATCACCACCATGACCTCAATCAGAGTAAAGGCTTTTTGTAATCGCAGTGATGATCTCATCGTCTTTTCAACTAAGGTAAAGCAGATTCAAGTAACTTGGGTAATGCGAGTGCCTGTTCAATATAAGCAACACGCAATGTGTCTCGCGATCCAATGTAACGTTGATAAAAACTCGAATTCAAAATTACAGCCGCGCCATAGGTCAACGACCAAATGGAGGCGAGATAATCACGTGTGGTCATGGTGCTATTGATGTCCAACAAGTAACTCTCAGTCATTCGAATGATGATACGTAAACGTTGCCGACGCACTTTATATAATTCACTAAACAGCAACTGAATGCCCTGACCCGTTGTTGAAAGACGTTCTTCGATTTGGTGAAATAAAGCGGTACGCTCAGGATGATGGAGATGATGCAGCATAAAAAAAGCCAAATGTTCTGGAAAAGCTTTTTCAGTATCTTGAATCATTTCAAGTAACATGCGCTCATTGCGAATAATAAGCAGCATATATAATTCGTCTTTACTTTGAAAATGTTTGTATAAGGTCCCTTTTGCAAGATCTAGTTCCGCTGCTAAGGCATCTAGTGTCATGCCCGCTTCACCATTTTCTAATAGGAGTTGCTCCGCGATTTGAAAAATTAATACTTCTCGTGCTCTGAACTGAGCTTGCCGATCCATTTTCACGTAATAACTCTCTTTCCTAATACAACAAAACCGTTTATTTCAAATTTAAAAGATTTTCAAAATTTTGGGCAGTGATCATGCCAATTTCTTCAACCGATTTATCATATACATCACTGAGTGCTTTTGCTACATACGGCACATATTTCGGTTCGTTGGTTTTACCACGATAAGGTACAGGTGCTAAATAAGGACTATCTGTTTCAATCAGTACACGGTCAAGTGGAACCTGTTTAGCGACATCTCGCAAATCCTGTGCATTTTTAAATGAGATAATGCCAGAGAATGAAATGTAGTAGCCACAGTCCAGAACAGCTTTCGCAGTTTCCCAATCTTCAGTAAAGCAGTGCAGAATACCATGTGTAGAGTGTTCCGCCCGAATAATATCGACTGTATCGTGTTTCGCTGCTCGGGTATGCACCACTACAGGCTTTTTGACAATTTTCGACGCTTCAATATGGCGTGCGAAGCAACGTTTTTGCTCAGCCACGAAATCAGTACTATGGTAATAGTCCAACCCCGTTTCCCCCAATGCCCAGACTTTATCTGATTGTGCAAGCTTCACAAGATAGTCGGTTGTTGCACGCGCCATAATCTGCTCATCTTCACAAGGATGCACACCGACTGAGTAACCAACATCATCATGTCTTGCCGCAATGTCTGCCAATTTAACATGATCATCCAAATCGACTGAAATCCCCATGAACTTGGAAACACCTGCAAGCCGAGCTTGCTCCAGTGCCTGATCTAAATCACCGTTATAAGGTGTCAGATCCAACATGGTTAAATGGCAATGCGTATCAACAAACACTCTTTTTTCCTATCTATAACGCTTACATGGTGTAACTTGGGCGATCAAGGCCTTTTGAACCTGCCAGCAACTTTTCAGCCTCATTTTTATAATACACACCTTTTTCACCCATCAACTGGATTGCAAAACCCTGCGGCTTAAAGTGTGCTTGTTTATAAGAAATCCAGATCACCTTACCCATCAATGGAATCTTCTGTGCCTGATCTGGAAGGGTTGCCAGAACAAATACCTCCTGTCCCATCTTGACCGCCTGCTTGGTTGGAACAAATAAACCGCCGCCTTGAACAAAAGGCATATAACTTGATTGCAACGTTGCTTTATCAGGAATATTGACCTGTATAATTCCACCCATCATTTGTGGTTGCATAACATTCCCCTGTTAACATAAAAACCGAACACTTTTATATCATGCTGATTAATCTAACAAATTGAACCATCTATAAAAATCAATCTAACTCAGACTTAGCAGATAAAAGATAAGTAATGAGTTAAAGCATTTACATCGTTACTTTTGATTATAGGAAACATTGCTGGAAACAACAAATAATGTTTAATAAAAACGTTCAAACCAAAGGAATTTGCTTATTCTTTAAACAGAAGAAATCTGCTTTATATTTTTTATCTATAGCTGAATATTTAATTTATCATCACACCTAAAACCATAGGAAATGAGGTTTTACAGATATTTCCTTGTGCTAGTATTTTTAGAATTTAGCTATA
>NZ_DDAH01000242.1:0-614 GCF_002333245.1 Acinetobacter sp. UBA2063 | reverse complement strand
TTTTTAGAATTTAGCTATATAATACCGAGAATTAAGCATTCATTAATTCTATGAACAGCTTATCAAGCACCAATTGCGTCTGAACATTTTGCTCCACCATCAATTTCTTCTGCTGTAGATCTGAATAAACTTCAAACAAACTTTCCAGATCATAGCATTGGCCAAGTTTTTGAAAATCCAGATCATCATTCTTGATTGACTGATTTAATTTTAAAGCAATGACATCAGCTAAAAGATATTCAAACATGATCAGAAATTCTGAAAAATTTAACTCCTTCGACCATTTGTTCGCGTAGTGCAAAGGCAAGTTCTTTTCGGTCACCAGTTTTAACCAGTCATTTAAAAATGTAGCCCGTTTCTCTAGCCATTGACTCTGTTGAATCTCAATTGCCTTTAACGGCATATCATTACCAAGCTTCAATAACAGTGAACTTTGCTCAGTCGTTAACTCTGGAATTTGCTGTTGTACAAAAGTCTGTGCCTCTTGAGGGGTTAGGCGATCCAAGGCGAAATGCTGTAAACGACTTCGAATAGTCGCAGGTAATTTCAAATAATGATCGGCAACTAAAATCAGCACCACACGCTCACCTGGTTCTTCCAAGGTCTTGAGCAAT
>NZ_DDAH01000016.1:0-8629 GCF_002333245.1 Acinetobacter sp. UBA2063 | reverse complement strand
CACCTGCTGGTAATTTCACTTCATGGTAGCCATAAGTATCTTCAATAACGAGATCACCACCATCATATTCTTCAGGTTCACTCAAAAATAAAGTACACGATAAATCTGTGCGAAGTTGTTGATGAGTCCCTCTCACTAAACGAATTGAATTATCGACATGAAAACCAAAACTTTCGTGTTCATCGTAGCGATTAAACAAAGGTGGAATCATTTGCTTGGGGAGTGCAGCTGCTTGGAAAGTTGGATTTTTCCAAATTGCATCCATCACAAGTGCACTAAGTTGGTGGGTTAAAGGGTCACTCTCTGAAAGTTGTTGATTACGTTTTACGGAAGCTGAGAGTGTGCCAGCTGTAATTTTTCCACCGACCCAATCTGCTGCTTCCATTAATTTACGGAATTCGGCGACTTGTTCTTTTGTCAAAACATTCGGAATGTGATGGATCACTGAGCATATCCCTTTCAATTGATTATTATAAAAAATAGCCTCATAGAGAGGCTATTTTAAATGAGTTTAAGTAAATACCCTAATTTTTTTAAGGGATTTAGTACTTAAAGTTGATCGCAAGAACTGCGTTGCGGCCATCACCTTCGTTTGCATAGTGTGAAGCATGAGCACTTGTAAAATAACGCTTATCTGAAATGTTATTTACATTCAACTGTAAGTTTACATTCTTGTTTACATCATACTTTGCCATCGCATTATAGATAGTAAACGTTGGTAAAATTTTCGTTGAAGTGGTGGCTGTGTTTGGATTGGTATTCGCAAAAACTTGATCGCGATATTGAACGCCTGCACCGAGTGTTAATTTTGGAAGTACTTGGTATGTACTCCACAAGTTAGCACTCTGTTTAGCAACGAATGGAAGAGGGCGACCTTCTTGAGCAACTAAGTTATAAGCTGCTTTGGTTAATTCGCTATCTAAGTAGCTATAGCCAAGTGCCATTTCCCATTTATCAGTAATGTGACCTGTCAAAGCAAGTTCAAAACCATCAACTTTACTTTCACCAGCATTAGTTACTGTATTCGCATCTATATTAATACGTGTATTTTGCTTCTCAGTACGGAAGATTGCAGCTGTCGCATTGGCACGGTTGTTCCAAAGGCTCCATTTCGTTCCGATCTCAAATGTACGAGCTTTTTCTGGTTCTAAGTCTTTATTTGAAGCACTAAGTGAATCAAGATCAGGATCGATACCTACAGGGTTGGCAGCAGTTGCGAAACTTGCATAGATACTACCATGCTCTGTTGGGCGGAATACTACACCTGCTTGATAAGAGAAGTAGTCTGTATCATTTGAATACACAGTACCTGCTGGCGTTGTCACACCACGAGCTGTTACATCTTTGTTATATTTTAATTCTGTATCAAATTGATCCCAACGTACGCCAAGATTTAATAACCAATATTTATTGAATTCAATACTGTCTAATGCATATACAGATACTGTTTCATTGGTCATTGTAGTCTGTTTAGTATTTGGTGTTAGTGTGCCTAACCATGGATCATTCGGACTTGGATTATTGAGATCCGTGCACCAGCCATTGTTATCATTACATTTATCATTGAAACCAGCAGTCGTTGTACCTGTATATCCAGGATAACTAATATTATAGTTACCGCGATTGGTTTCTTCGCGATTATATTCAGCACCAACATTGAAGCTATGTGCTAATGCTCCAGTTTTGAATTTCCCAGCTAAAGAAAGTTGGTCGGTAAATGCATCGGTGTCACGAATGGTCTGTGTTGCACGACGGTAGACTTTACCTTTGTAGATATTGCTTTTTGAATCATCTGGATTTGTATACATATAGCTTGCTTTAGAATGGCTATATGTTGCAGTGTTTGAAACTGTTAAGTCATCATTAAAATCATGTTCAAGCTTCAATGAGCCAATGTGGTTTTCACGCTTATCAAAATCACGATCCTTCCAGCCATAGTAAGAACCTTGTTTTACATTTGCTGGGCGACCATCAGCTTTGATCGAGCCTGGAGGTGGATTGTTAGGGTTGTTAAATGGAATGCCTGAATCTGGCTCATCATTACTTTTGATAAAGTAGTAACTTAAGGTCGCACGGTTTTCAGTTCCTAAACCGAAAGCTAGACTAGGCGCAATACCAACACGAGCGTATTCTGCACCATTGTGCTGTCCTGGTTTCTCATTTTCATGCCCCATCGCAATAACACGACCTGCGATTCCATTACCAAAGTCTTTGTTTGCGTCAAGTACGATATGCTTATAGTTATCTGTGCCGCCTGCAACACTTCCTTGATATTCATCACCTTCATGCGCAACTTTTGGAATCATGTTGATACTGCCACCAACACCACTTCCGCCAGTTAAAGCAGAGCTTGAGCCTTTAGTTACTTCGACTTGTTCAATCGCAAACATATCACGTGTTTGAGTTGTTGAGTTGCGCACACCATCTACATAGATCGCGCTTTGTCCGTTATAACCACGAATATAAGGAATATCTGTATACGGAATGCCGCCTTCACCAGCACCTAGTGTGATACCAGGCTCATTACGAAGTGCTTCTAATAAAGTATTTGCATTTGTTTCTTTCAATAACTTTTGAGATAAGACTGACACTGTCTTTGGTGTGTCTTTTAATGGCGCAACATATTTCTTGTTTGCAGATACATCAACTTTTAATTGTTCAGCAGTTGCTTCTGCATGAATCGTTGGGAGTTGAACCACATTTTCTTTATCTTGCGCGATTGCTGCAGTTGCAATCATAGAAAGAGATGATGCAATCGCAGATGAAACAAACTTCTTACGTGTTCTGATAAAAGAAGACATATCGTATCCATGTAAACCTTAAAATTCATGCAAATAATAATTATTCTTATTCTTATATGCAATTTTTCTCGATTGGATTTAACGATGCTCAGATCATATAAATTTGGAAAAAGAAATAGAATAGTAGTGAAATGTAAGATTATGTTGTAATTGATTGGGTGAAAATTAAGCATATATTGATCTAATAGAATTCTTCACGAAATTACCCAAGAACAACCGAGTTTATTCATAAACTATGAAAAATAATAAATCGTGGATGACTTGCTGATATGTTCAGATCAACTTTTACTGCTAGAATGCTTGTCGAATTTTGTATATCTGCAAAGTTGTCATATAATGTGGCACTTTAAAAATTGTTACTACTAACTATATATCGAGGAAGCCATGCAAGTAACGACTGAAGCGGTTTCGGGCGTTGCCCGTCGTTTAAATGTTTCTGTACCGACGAGCCGTGTTAACGAGCAATTTGAAGCTCGCTTAAAACGCACTGCCAAAACTGTGAAGATCAACGGCTTCCGTCCAGGTAAGGTGCCTTTAAACGTTGTTCGCCGTGAATATGGTGCGGGCATTTATCAGGAAGTGGTGAATGAAATCATTCGCGACACTGTGTTCGAAGCAATTCAACAAGAAAAAATCAATGCGGTAGGTATGCCGAACATTGAGAAAGTTGAAAACAAAGATGGCGCTTTAGTGTATGAAGCAATTGTTGAAGTTTATCCAGAAGTGGAAGTGAAGACTTTTGCCGATTTGGAAGTTGAACGCAAGGCTTCAGAAATCAACGACAAAGATGTTGATACCATGATTGAGAACCTGCAAAAGCAACGCGCTTCTTGGACTGAAACCAAGGGTATGGCGAAGAAAGACATGCAGGTGACTTTCGACTTCGAAGGTACTGTTGATGGTGAGAAGTTTGAGGGCGGTTCTGCTGAAGACTTTAAACTGGTTCTTGGTTCAGGTCGTATGATCCCTGGCTTTGAAGACGGTATCGTTGGCATGAAGAAAGGCGAAGAGAAAGTGATTGATGTGACTTTCCCTGAAGACTATCAGGCTGAAAACCTGGCGGGTAAAGCTGCCCAGTTCAAGATCACTCTGAAGCTTGTTGAAAAACAGAAACTTCCAGAAATCGATGCTGAATTCCTAAAAATCTTTGGCTTGACTGAAGAAGAAGGCTTGGACAAGTTAAAGGCTGATGTTCGTAAGAACATGGAACGTGAAGTTCGCAACGGTCTGCGTAACCAGGTTAAACAAGCTGCGTTTGATGCCCTTGTTGCTGCAAACGAAATCGAAGTTCCAGCTTCTATGGTTGCCCAGGAAATTGACCGTCAACGTCAACAAATGATCCAGCAGTTCACTCAACAATTTGGTGGTCAGGGTGCAGGCGCATTTGACAGCAGCATGCTTCCAGATGAGTTGTTCAAGGAGCAAGCTGAAAAATCAGTGAAACTTGGTGTGTTGGTGAGCAAAGTATTGGCTGATGCTAAACTTGAAGTTGATCAGGCACGTGTTGATGCTTATATCGACGATATGGCTTCTTCTTATGAAGACCCAGCAGAAGTGGTTGAATACTTCAAAAATGACAAGCAGCAACGCGCTCAAATTGAAGCTGTTGTGCTGGAAGATCAGGTTGTTGACCACATCCTGGCTTCTGCTAAAGTAAATGATGTAAATATAAGTTATGAAGACTTGTTAAAAGAGCAACAGGCACGCCGTGGCTAATCTTTTAAAAGTTTAGAAGAAAGGCGCTTGATGCGCCTTTTTTTATGCGTGTTATGAAAGTGTTAATTTGTCGAAAAATGACTCGGTTTTGCCATAAATAATCGAATATTTCAGGCTGAACCTTTTGCAATTTCATCGATTATCCCTCATATTGTTGGCATAGATCGAGTCAGAATAATTTAGGAATAAATAAACCTATGTATGTTCCAACAATTGAAAATGCTTTAGTTCCTGTTGTCGTTGAACAATCCTCTCGTGGTGAGCGTTCTTTTGATATTTATTCACGCCTGTTACGTGAGCGTGTGATTTTTTTGACAGGTGAAGTTGAAGACAACATGGCCAACTTAATCGTGGCGCAGATGTTGTTTCTGGAAGCTGAGAATCCAGAGAAAGATATCCATCTTTATATTAACTCACCAGGCGGTTCAGTGACTGCGGGTATGGCAATTTATGACACCATGCAGTTCATCAAGCCAGATGTGGTGACCTACTGTATGGGGCAGGCGGCATCGATGGGTGCATTCCTGTTGAATGCGGGTGCCAAGGGCAAGCGTTATTGCCTTGAGAATGCCCGTGTCATGATTCACCAGCCGTTGGGTGGTTTCCGTGGTCAGGCTTCTGACATTGAAATTCACGCACGTGAGATTCTCTTTATCAAAGAGCGTTTAAACCGTTTGATGGCTGAGCATAGTGGTCAGAACTATGAAACTGTCGCACGCGACACAGACCGTGACAACTTTATGACCGCACAGGCGGCAAAAGAATATGGTTTGGTTGATCAGGTGCTAAGCAAGCGCCCTTGATTTTTAAAAACTAGGTTTAAGATTTAAGTTGTGGAGTAAATATGTCCGAACATCCTCAAGGACAAAAACATTGTTCATTTTGTGGCAAGACGCAATCTGAAGTTGGAAAATTGATTGCAGGTGAGGACGCATATATTTGTAATGAGTGTGTGGATGTCTGTTTGGACCTGGTACAAACCAGCCAACAGGTTGAAGCGGGGGATTGGGCAAGCAAGGCATTGCCTAAGCCACATGAAATACGTGCTGCCCTTGACCAATATGTCATTGGACAGGATATTGCGAAAAAAACCCTGTCTGTTGCAGTGTACAACCACTATAAGCGTTTGAAAGTTGGGCAGTCCCACCATACACATCAGGATGTTGAAATTGCAAAAAGTAATATTTTACTGATTGGACCAACAGGTTCAGGTAAAACTTTGCTGGCGCAAACACTTGCCCGCTTGCTGGATGTTCCATTTGCCATGGCAGATGCGACTACACTCACGGAAGCAGGTTATGTGGGTGAAGATGTTGAAAACATCGTGCAGAAGCTATTGCAGAAAGCAGACTATGATGTAGAGAAAGCCCAGAAAGGCATTATCTATATTGATGAGATCGACAAGATCACCCGTAAGTCTGAAAATCCATCCATTACCCGAGATGTTTCGGGTGAGGGTGTACAGCAGGCACTGTTGAAAATGATTGAGGGTACTGTTGCCTCAATTCCACCTCAAGGTGGACGTAAGCATCCTCAACAGGAATTTATCCAGATTGATACCTCAAATATCCTGTTTATTTGTGGTGGCGCATTCTCTGGTCTGGAAAAAATTGTCCAGCAGCGTCAGGAAAAGGGCGGGATCGGCTTTACCGCTGATGTGAAGAATAAGGATGATCGTAAGAAAATCTCTGAATTGTTCCGTCAGGTTGAGGCAACTGATCTAGTCAAGTTTGGCTTGATTCCTGAATTCATTGGCCGTTTGCCTGTGATTGCCACTTTGGAGGAGCTGGATGAAGAAGCGCTGATGCAGATTCTGACAGAACCGAAGAATGCATTGACACGCCAATATCAATACCTGTTCACAATGGAAGATGTGGATCTGGTGTTTGATGAGTCTGCATTGCGTGCGGTGGCGAAGAAAGCGCTGGAACGCAATACGGGTGCACGTGGTCTACGTTCAATTCTGGAAAATGTTTTGCTTGAAACCATGTACGATTTACCAAGCCGTACAGATGTTGGTACAGTGATTGTGGATGAAGCCGTGATCAATGGCACCGCAAAACCAACCTATAAGCCTGAGCGTTTGCCTCAGGTAACCACGCCTCAACCAGTGGAAAAAAAAGACCTGAAAGTGATTGATTCCAAATCGGCCTAACCGCAACGGTTTATCACTCATCTAAAAAAGCATGAAAGGTTTAGCTTTTCATGCTTTTTTTATTTGCAATTGGTCAGTGAGGTGTTAATCTTAAAAATTGGAAAATCCGCATAGTTTTGCGCTGTTAACAATAAATCCAAGAAAACGCCTTGAGGGATGTCATGCGTTATTTAATATTGTCATTATGTTGTACTGGGGTATTGGCTGGCTGTCAAAGCCACAAGGCCGTTGAGGAAAAACCAGCAGCACTGACTGCAACGCTGCCACCAGTGGATACTGAAAAAGAACCAGGCTTGTTTGATCAATACCATGTGGGTGGCTTCACTGTAGGCGGTTGGGTCAATCAAAAGTTGGGTCAATACTTCACACCAGTTAAACCACAAAATGAACAGGCGGCTGTTGTGTATCTGTATCGACCAGATTCGCGCTGGAACCGTCAGGAAATTGCGGCGGTCAACCTGTTTATCAATGGTCATCGTATTCCAAGCCTGTTACATAATCATTATTACTGGGTTGAACTCCCTGCGGGAACTTATCGTTTCAGTGCAAGCCGTCCTTTAGCAGGATTACATTTTCAGAAACCGAAATATCTGGACCTGACAGTGGATGCCGCGCAAACCTATTTCATCAAATATGATGAGGAAAACAAGATTTCCCGCAGTGAGTATACGGGTCCGTGGATGGTGATGCCTGACAAGGTCGCCCGTCAGGAAATCGCGTTTACCCGTTTAAAATCTTCGAGCTACAACTTTGTTGCACAGGATGAATCGGGAGAGGTTCGTGCCAAGCCTCAGGAGCTCAAGCCCGTTAAATATGATGAAAAGTCTGAAGTGCTTTTGGTCAAGCCATTTAAAATCTGGAATCCCTTAACCTGGTAAACTGACACAGAACAGGGACTATTCAGGTTGAACCAGTGGTTTGATGATGGTTAGGAACTGTTCCTTTAGTTGTGAGCTTTGCTCTGGATCATTCAGGCTTTGCTGGCTCAAATGACTCATATACTGAAAAACATTGGTGCTGATTTTCAATGTTTTTTGATTAATGGATCTACCCTCAGGCGTTTTTAGGAATTTTAAATAAGCCTGTACTTCTTCCTCACTTAATGTCTCGGCATAAATTTTTTCTATGGCCTGTAAGGTTTCGGGTCGGGCAAACACTTTTGAACTGGTGTCTTTCAACAATTGGCTGAGTTCGAGTACAGCCAGCTGTTCCTGTGTGGTGGTTAATTTATCCTTGTTTAACACCCTTAGCAGGATGTTTTCAGCTTCTGAATCCAATGTCGGCTGCATTTCATCCAAAGAGGTATATAGGATATTTTCAAACTCACTCAGTTTGATCAGCTCTTTTACAGACTGGGTTCGTGCTGGTGTGGCAAAGACACTTTGCATGGTGCTGATCAGGCATAAACCAACCAGCACGCTCGATATATTTCTATTCATGTTTTTGTCCTTATTGTTGTTTTGTTTTTTATAATCTAACAGAAGCACTGGGCAAAAAAATAGCCGAATACAATGATTCGGCTATTTTTCTGATAAAGGCGTTATTGAGCAGCATCAACCACTGGAATTTTACCAATCTTCGCTTGCCAGATTTTTGGTGCAGTCGCATGGATTGAGGTACCATTGACATCAACCGCAACAGATACAGGCATGTCTTCAACCACAAACTTGTAGATGGCTTCCATACCGAGGTCAGCAAATGCAACAACTTCAGCTTCACGTACAGCTTTAGAAACGAGGTAAGCAGCGCCACCCACAGCCATTAAGTAAGTTGCTTTATTGTCTTTGATTGCTTCAACAGCCGCTGGACCACGATCCGCTTTACCGATCATGCCGAACAAGCCAGTTGCTTCTAGAACTTGGCGAGTGAATTTATCCATACGCGTTGCAGTTGTAGGACCAGCAGGACCAACGACTTCATCACGAACAGGATCAACAGGACCCACGTAGTAAATAAT
>NZ_DDAH01000218.1:0-5158 GCF_002333245.1 Acinetobacter sp. UBA2063 | reverse complement strand
ATATTTGTTTGGAACAAGAATATCCTCTTACACTTAACCTAAGAGAAGGGTATGACCATAGCTATTACTTCATTGCGAGCTTTATAGAGAAACATATAGAGTTTCACAGCAAATTCCTAGCAAAATAACTTTCATAGATATGAGGATGTACAATGTTGTTCTTGAATGCTTCTTGAGCAATATTTTTTGATTCAAATGTTAATGGTATTAACTTGAATAAATTCATAGCATTATGCCGAAATAAAAAAATCAGATTTTGGCTCAGCTATGGGAATTTTTTTAACTTTTATACAACAAAACTTTCTGACATGCATCCATTAGCAATGTCAGAATCGTTTTAATTCTAATCAATTGTGAGTTTTAGTCATGCTTAAAACAGCTTTATATGTCCGCCTTGAAGCTAAACCGGGTAAAGAAGACGAAGTGGAAGCTTTCCTTAAAGGCGGTTTACCTATTGTCATGGAAGAACCTGCGACAGTTGCGTGGTTTGGCCTACGTCTTGGACCTACAACATTTGGTATTTTTGATGCATTTCCTGATGAGGCGGGTCGCCAAGCACATTTATCTGGCAAGGTTGCAGCTGCTTTGATGGCTCAGGCCGAAGAGCTATTTTCAGAGCCACCGTCAATTGAAAAAGTAGATGTTTTGGCGAGTAAACTACCAGCTTAAACCGACGCTTAAATGTATGAGTGTGCTGCCTGAAATTTTGAATGAAAGGCAGCACTTCAACCCTGTGAGGTTTGTCAGAGGCTTTTTATTCAAGTTGGGCTACTTTATTTAATGGCTTAATCTCACCATTTACATGGGTCAATATCCAAAACAGAGTAAATAAACGAATGCACCCAGGTACACGCTTTATATTGAACCAATCTTTCTAATTTAGTGTCGCATTTGTACATCTGCTAAACCGTGCCAATCTACTTTTAAAATATTTAATCATCGCTATTTTGTATGAGCCATTCACTGTTTTAGCCAATGCGTTCACGACCATGTCAATAGTCATACGTGTTGATTCTTTCGATCCAACAATCGCTCGTGAAAATACGTCAATAATAAAAGTGGTATAGAACAAGCCTGAATTTGTTTAACCATCACTAAAATCGCCAAGCTGAGATAATTTTTATAAAAATAGACGACTGGTCTATTTTATGTATAGTTAGCACATGGTGCAGTCAAAAGCCGCATTATTTTCCGTGCTTGATCCGAATAAAACCTTTAGCTTGCCGACGCGCCAGTTAGCAAATGGCGTGGTCGATGCATTTGTTCATGTCATGGAACAGTACTTAACTTACCCTGTCAATGCACAAGTACAAGATCGTTTTGCCGAATGTTTATTGCAAACTCTGATTGAGATTGGACCGAAAATCTTGGAAGATTCAGCAGATTATGACACGCGTGCGAATTTGATGTGGGCTGCTAGCATGGCACTGAATGGGCTGATTGGAGCTGGTGTACCACAAGATTGGTCAACCCATTTGATTGGACATGAGCTTACGGCTTTATATGGTATTGATCATGCTCGTACCTTGGCCATTGTGTTGCCTGCCAATTTACAAGTGTGTCGTCAAGAGAAGCGAGAAAAATTACTACAGTATGCAGCTCGAGTCTGGCAGATTGTCGAAGGTGATGAAGAACAACGTATTGATACTGCTATTGCTCGTACTCGAGCCTTCTTTGAGCAACTTGGATTGCCGACTCGTCTTAGCGATTATGAACTGGGGGAGACAGATATTGAGATCATCATTACGCAACTTAAATCACACAATCTGACACAGCTAGGCGAACATAAAAATGTTTCATTAGAGATCAGTCGCCAAATTCTCGAGACGAGCATCTAAGCTAAATGCGCGTATCTGGCATGCTCTGACCCTGTAACAATGCTCCTCAATCCTGAAAATTATCGGAGAAATAACATGAAAATTTTAATCGTTTTAACCTCACATGATCAACTTGGCAATACTGGTAAGAAAACAGGTTTCTGGCTAGAGGAACTTGCTGCACCGTATTACACCTTTATTGACTCTGGTGCTGAAGTTACGCTGGCGTCGCCTCAAGGTGGGCAGCCACCACTAGATCCGAAAAGTAATTTAGCCGATGCACAAACTGAAACCACTCATCGTTTTGAAGCAGATCCAACTGCAATGCAAGCATTGGCACAGACGCATAAACTGAGCGAAATTTCTGTAGCTGATTATGATGCAGTGTTTTATCCAGGGGGGCATGGACCATTATGGGATTTAGCAGAAGATCCGATTTCAATTTCTCTGATTGAACAGGCGATTCAATCTGGCAAACCTGTTGCAGCAGTCTGTCATGCCCCAGGTGTTCTTCGACATGTGAAAGCGAGTAATGGGGCACCTTTAGTCAGCGGTAAATCTGTGACGGGTTTCACCAATACTGAGGAGGCTGCTGTAGGTTTGACTGAAATTGTACCATTTTTAGTCGAAGACATGCTTAAACAAAACGGTGGTCATTATTCTAAAGTGGATGATTGGCAAGTACATGTTCAAGTAGATGGCTTGCTGGTTACTGGACAAAATCCAGCATCTTCTGCTGCAACTGCTACAGCATTACTCCAATTGTTGAAATAAAGAGTAGCGAGTGTCTGTTGTGGTGCTTAGCAGTGAATAAACTTCTGACTCTGAGCAACTGGCGCAATAAGCAAAATAACCCTCACTTAATGGTGACAGGCCTGAGTGAATAGCTTTTATTCGAGCTAGTCGAAAGTGGGTGAAGTATCTCAATTATCAATTGCAGAAGCTGATTGGGAAATGCGTAAGTCCTCGATATCTTGTTAAATCGACACGTTTAAAAAACGGCTAATCACTTGTTTGAGCTGTTTTAAATAGCCCGTAAAGAAGTGGTTTGCGCCAGGCAAGATGGTAATCGGATGCTTTTGTGGCTTTGCCCAGGCAATCATATCTGAAAGCAGGGTAATATCGTCCTGTTCCCCATGAACAAATAAAATATCCCCGTCAATTGCTGGAGTGGTGTAATGACGCAACTCGATCACTGAACCTGTGGGTAATCCACATAAAACCAGTTGTTTCGGACGTAGTTCTTGGCTGAGTTGCGCCTGACATTTTGCCAGTACATGCGAACCAAAACTAAAGCCACCTGCGTAGAATGTTAAGCCAGCATGTTTTTCACGGGCATATTCAATCACAGTCAGAATATCATCCGTTTCACCATGACCTTGATCATGTGTACCCTCGCTGCCACCCAGACCCCGAAAACTTGGACGATAGACCACACAACCCATTTCATTAAAAATCTGAGCCAGCAACACAGGAACCTTATGATGTGGTGTACCACCTTGTAAAGGATGAGGATGGCACACCACCGCAAAACCTGTCACTTCACCTTTAGGTTGATCGACAAATATTTCGATTTGACCAACAGGACCTTGAATGAATATTTGCTCAGACATAAGACATGGTATGGATAATGGAAGAATCCACTATTTTACCGATAAAACTTAGCGAGAACACGAATTGGCATTAAAAATTATCAACTGTTATAGTTTAGGGAATTTAGATTCACTTTGATTGATTATGCTTGCCTTAATTTCTCCAGCAAAAACTTTAGATTACGAAACAGCTTTACCAACAGATACTTATACTCAACCTCGTTTATTGGATCAATCTCAACAATTAATTGACGTGTGCCGCAAACTTTCGGCAACTGAAATTGCTTCTCTGATGACAGTTAGTGAGAAAATTGCAAATTTAAACCTTGGGCGTTTCCGTGACTGGAATGCAGATTTTAATTTTTCCAATGCCCGTCAGGCGATGTTTGCATTTAAGGGGGATGTCTATACAGGTTTGGATGCTTATGATCTCGATGATCAGGAAATCGACTTCGCCCAACAGCATTTGCGGATGTTGTCAGGTCTTTATGGTTTGTTGCGTCCTTTGGACTTGATGATGCCATACCGTCTGGAAATGGGCACAAAACTAAAAAATCCTAGAGGCGATAATTTGTATCAATTTTGGGGCGATACGCTTGCCAATCTCATCAATCAACGCATGGCAGAAAATAAACACAAAGTTTTGGTAAACTTGGCTTCCAACGAATACTTCAAGGCGGTTAATCCCAAAAAAATCAGCGCGGATATTATCACGCCCCGTTTTGAAGACGGCAAAGATGGTCAATATAAAGTGGTAAGTTTCTATGCCAAAAAGGCGCGCGGGTTGATGGTGCGTTTTGCGGCTGAAAATCAGCTGACAACCGCGCAACAGTTAAAAGACTTTAACTTGGAAGGCTATCAGTTTGTTGAAAATGCTTCAAGCACAACCGAGTATGTTTTTAGACGGGATAATGATTAACTGCGCCGCCATTTAACGCAAAATATTCGCCCATAAATCCACACTCNNCCTGTATGAGTTTTGGGGTGATATTATTACCGATCAGATCAATCAGGACTTGGCAAATATTGATGCGAAAGTATTGGTAAATTTAGCCTCTGACGAATATTATAAATCTGTAAATGAAAAGAAAATTCAGGTGGAGATTATCAAACCTGTGTTCCTGGATCAAAAGAATGGAAAATATAAAGTCATTAGCTTCTATGCGAAAAAAGCAAGAGGTCTAATGGCACGATATATCATTAAAAACAAACTGAGTCAGGTAGAGCAGCTCAAAGCATTTAATAGTGATGGCTATTATTTTGATACTGAAAGTTCATCAGAAAAAGAACTGGTCTTTAAGCGGGATGAATAATAAGTAAATCAATAATTTTTAAAGGTGTTATCGATGCAGCAATATATACCAGCCCTAGAAAAATCATGGTTTGAGTTGCATCAACACTATCATTTTTCTGAACCACAGAAACTATTGAATAAACTCATCGCTGCCTATAGCGAAAAACAACGGGCTTATCATACCATTCAGCATTTATATGAATGTCTTATTTTACTTGAATTGGTTAAACCCTATTTATGTTTGGGTTGAACCAGAACTTTATGCAGTGAAGAGAAAAGAAGTTTTGCAGCATTTTTATCAAACAGAACCGCTTTATCAGACGGAATATTTTCAACAGAATTTTGAGTTACAAGCAAAGCAGAATTTAAATAGGGTGCAATGATAATTGCACCTTTTTATCCAAATAGCCGTAACACCTCGCCCTTCAGGGTGGGGATATAAGGCTGCAATCCGC